>JBBDMD010000204.1:9907-11692 GCA_040878515.1 Balneolaceae bacterium
GATTGTAAGTAAACGAGTCGTAATTGTCGATAATTAAAATCATAATCTTTCAATTGTATGCATCGGACACCAGGAATTTTTAAATGGATAAGAGTTCGACATAAATATATTACAATTTAATAGCTTACTATCTTCATTCATACTTAAAACTTCTGAAAAGGCCTGTGGCAATTCGAACTGGTTCCATAACCTCTTCTGCCCTGCTCCTCGCTTTTTTGCCTCCTTCTTTTAAAACATCGTAAACATAATCCATATCTTTCTCCAGTTCACGGCGGGTTTCATGTGCCTCAGCAAACTTATTTTCGATCAGGCCAAGCAGTTCCTTTTTGGCATGGCCGTATCCGTAACCGCCGTCACTATATTTTTCTGCAATTTCTTCACGTTTTTTTTCATCGGCAAATAACTTAATTAGCGCGAACACATTACAGGTTTCCGGGTTTTTCGGTTCCTCAAGCGGTGTGGAGTCGGTTTCGACCGACATCACCCGTTTTTTCAGGGTTTTGCCTTCATCAAAAATATCGATCGTATTATTGTACGATTTACTCATTTTCCGTCCGTCGATACCGGGTACTGTGGCCACACTCTTTACAATATACTCTTCAGGAATTTTTAAGAGTTCAGTATCGTAGGCCCGGTTCAGTTTTCCGGCAAGGTCCCGGCAAATTTCAATATTCTGCTTCTGATCTTCACCCACAGGGACAAGGTCGGAGTGATAAATGAGGATATCGGCTGCCTGCAGGATCGGATAGGTAAACAGTCCGATATTCGGGCTCAGCCCGTTGGCTACCTTATCTTTGAACGATACGCCTTTCTCCATCAGTGAAACCGGTGTAAGGCATCCCAGGATCCAGGCAAGTTCTGTAGTTTGAGGAACATCAGACTGAGCAAAAAACGTGCATTTTTCCGGGTCAAGCCCAAGCGCCAGGTAGTCGAGCACCACATCCTTAGTAAACTGATCCAGTTTTTCGCCATCATTGATAGATGTAAGCGAATGGTAGTTCGCCAGGAAATAGAATGCATCTCCTTCCTCCTGCATCCGGATATGCTGACGCATGGCACCGAAATAATTTCCGATATGAAGTTTACCGGAAGGTTGAATACCTGAAAGTATAGTCTTTTGTTTACTCATTGATTTTGAAATTGTATGTCCGGGATCTGGGCACTGGCCCAGATCCCCGTTTTACCAGATTAAATTAGTTGGTTTAAAGTTTATTTACACTCACCAAAAGTTCCCTGCCGCGGAAGGATACAGAGGTATATGAAGTATAACCATCTGCTGAATTCCCATGTTTAGGGTTCCAATTGTTTTGCATGATCCGGTAAACCCTCATTTCGTGATCTCCAGAGCAACACTAAGTGCTTCTACCAGAGCACCGGCTTTATTTTTAGTTTCCTCAAATTCACGGGCCGGATCACTATCGGCCACAATCCCGGCTCCTGCCTGTATATATACGAAAGAATCTGATACAAGCATGGTACGGATTGCAATGCAGGTATCCATATTACCCGAAAAATCAAAATAACCGACTGCCCCTGCATACGGGCCGCGCTTGGTTGTCTCCAGCTCATCAATAATTTCCATAGCCCTGATCTTGGGTGCACCGCTCACGGTACCCGCGGGGAAACACTGCATCAGTGCATCAACCGAAGTTTTCCCTTCAGAGAGCCGCCCTACAACATCCGAGACAATATGCATCACATGGGAGAAACGTTCGATGGCCTGATTTCTTTCCAGATGTACCGTTCCTGAATCGCAGACTCTGGAGAGATCATTACGTCCAAGGT
>JBBDMD010000205.1:0-4118 GCA_040878515.1 Balneolaceae bacterium
TTTCTGCTGAACCAGTTTGGATGCAACCAGATCATTCCATGCCTGTTCTTCGTAGGTTGAACGCAGTTCGGGGGTCATATTTCCGCCCACACGTTGGTTATACTGTTCAGTATAGAAACTGACCCTGCTGTTAAATTCTTCGAATGATATTTCATCTCCGTTAACCTGGCCTATAGACTGTGGGCCTACCGCAAGTGCATCAAAAACCTGTGTATCCGCTAATACCCACAAAATACCAAAAGAGAAAATCAGCACCCATAGTATGGACGCGGTGCTGTTTCTCATTTTTTCCATTACACCCATTTAGTGAACCTCTGAATATTCTTTTTTAGAATTATGATAATAAATAATTGAGCCTGAAAAGATACAACAACCTGTTGCGAAGAGCAATCATTGCACGTTCGTAACGAACGAAATCAAAAAGGATTTTAAAAGATTTCAATAATCTTCATATGCTTCAGATAGCGGCCCGGATCCTCGTTTATCCCTTTAAGAAGCCTGTTCATTTCAATAGTCAGGGAATCCAGGTTTTCATACATCGACGGATCGTTGACAAGCCTGCCAATGGTACCGTCGCCCCGGTTAATCTTATCGAGTATTTCATTGAGTGTTTCACCTGCCCTCTCCATTTCAACACGTACTTTTGAGAGTTCTGTAACATTGTATTCAAGTGCCGTCATCAGGCTGTCTACTTTAGGCCGGTTATCCCTGGCAAGAGTATCGAGCTGGCTAATCATGCTTGAACCTGCATCAATAGCCCGGTCTATCTCGGCCTGTTTACCTTCAAGAGTTGTTGCAATTCTGTTCGTTGCTTTCGATGCGTCGGCCAGTGTCTGGTTCAGGGTTTCTCTGGTTTCGTCATCAAGTGTCTGGTTGAGTTGGCGTAAAAACGTATTAAGTTCGCTTACTGAGTTACTCAGATCGTCGCCCAGTTCCTCGCCTTTGCTCGAGAAAACCTCCATTACACTGTCTACGTAATTGCCTTCAATCGTATCGCCATATTCCACAAGTTCATCTGAATCGCCCAATTCAACGACAATCGACTTTCCTTCAACAATTCCCAGAGATGTCAGGTTTGCAACGGATCCGCGCGGAATCGGTGTGTTATTGTCTATTTCCATGGTTAATCTGACATTTCCGCTGCGTGTGAGCTGAATTCCGCTTACAGAGCCTACTTTTACCCCTCTTACATAAACAACGCTGCCAGTACTGATGCCATCAATTTTCTCAAATTCCGTATGTATTTGAAGGGATTGCCTCAATATGGGTACATCCCTCATAAACCGGAATCCAACAATTGCCACCAGGATTGCCAAAAAAACTGTTATTCCTACTTTAACTTCGTTACTCATCATTTTTTCTTTAAAGGTATCTAAATTTGATATTCACTGGCGCTGATAAAATCAATCAGGTTCTTCTGATTGCTGACCCTCATCTCCTGCACAGTTCCGTGCCAGCTTAGCTCCTGATTGTCCAAAAATGAGACTTTATCAGCAATATCGAGTACACTGTTCATATCGTGGGTTACAACGATTGAGGTAATAT
This sequence comes from Balneolaceae bacterium, assembly GCA_040878515.1. Taxonomy (GTDB): domain Bacteria; phylum Bacteroidota; class Rhodothermia; order Balneolales; family Balneolaceae; genus Rhodohalobacter. The sequence goes on from JBBDMD010000205.1 coordinate 1,546, forward strand.
CCAGTGTTTCTGCCATATTAATAATTAATTCATTGATTTCACTGGCTGTTTGCGGATCAAGCCCGGACGTGGGTTCATCATACATGATATATGTTGGTTTCAATACTATTGCACGGGCAAGTCCCACCCGTTTTCTCATGCCACCGGATAATTCGGAAGTTTCTTTATCGGCCACATTCTCAAGATTCACATGGCTTAAAGCATCCATTACATTTTTGTGAATTTCCTGTTCCGTCTGTTTTGTAAAATATCGAAGCGGAAAGGCAATATTTTCAAATGTGTTAATGGAATCAAAGAGAGCAGAACCCTGAAACAAGACTCCGAATTTTTGTCTCAGTTTTCTCTGTTCAACATAGTCCAGTTTGTGAATGTCACTGCCATCAATAATAACTTCACCGCTATCCGGATAGAGCAGGGCATTAATATGTTTTAAAAGAACGGATTTACCACATCCCGACCTGCCAATGATGGCCAGCGTTTCGCCGTCTTCAATATTGAATGTTACATCTTTCCAGACGAGCAGATCTCCAAAACTTTTTGATAAATTTTTAATTTCAATCATAATAATAACGCTGCTAAAACAAAATCAGCCAAAAGTATTAGAATACAGCTTAATACAGTGGCATTCGTTGTGCATTTCCCTACTCCTTCTGCTCCCCCGCTTGCAAAATATCCTTTATAACAGGATACCGAAGTAATAATGAAGCCGAAAACGAACATCTTTGTGAACCCGAAAACTAAATTCCAGGGATAAAAATACATGCGCGCTCCCTGAAGAAAATCGGCAGGAGGGACCGATCCGGAAAAGAATCCTGCAGCAATACCGCCGCCCAGGCCAAATATACTTGCAACAATGTAAAGAACAGGAAACATAAAGATTCCAGCCAGTACTCGCGGGACCACAAGAAACGAGACCGAATTAAATCCCATTGATTCGAGTGCGTCAATTTGCTCACTTACACGCATTGTTCCCAATTCTGTTGCAACCCGCGCACCCACCTTTCCTGCCAGCACCAGGCTGGAGATAACAGCGGCCAGCTCGATAAGAATTGATTCTGATACAATAGCCCCGATGGTTGAGAGTGGTATAAAGGCTGATTCCAGCTGATAGGCAGATTGAAGCGTCATTACCGAACCGGTAAATATACCCGTAAGTACAATAATGGGTACAGAATCGTATCCTACTTTTACAAGTTCCTGGAATAAATTTTTTCGGTATGTACTAAACTCTGTTGATGAGCGAAGTGCCTGATATAACAGTGTGCTGTACTTTCCTAATTCCTTAAGTGCGTACATTAATTAATTGAAACAAATTAACTTGAGGCACCAAAATTGGAGATTCAACATTTAGTGCTCTGATTTTGATTATATTACGAAAGTTTTGTCCAAAATGTGCCTACTTTTCGTCAATCAACAACGGCCGGTAACTGAAGATCATTTCAATTAGTATCTCATTATCTTTTCTTTAAAAGAAATCATTTGAACAGAACGATTGAATAAGATTGCTCATATATCTTTTTATCTTCGCCATAAGAACAATAATTTTGACACATTAAGCCAAAATAAATGATACGATATTTTACAGCAGGAGAATCTCACGGGCCCGGGCTGACCGGAATTGTGGAAGGAGTACCTGCAGGTTTGCAGATAACAGAAGACTATATCTCAGAACATTTGGCAAGACGTCAAAAAGGGTATGGAAGAGGTGGCAGGATGGCGTTTGAAAAAGACCGTGCCCTCATTCAGTCGGGAGTACGATTTGAGCAAACAACGGGTGCACCCATTGCAATGAGCATGGAAAACCGTGCTTTCGAAAAGGATGACAGCAACTGGCCCGTGGTAATGGCCAAAGAGGGCAAACGGGGTGATGTGGAAAAGATCACCCTGCCACGTCCGGGCCATGCGGATTTAACAGGCCTGCAGAAGTACAGTTTTGATGATATCCGTCCGGTTATTGAACGTTCCAGTGCCCGGGAAACGGCCATGAGGGTTGCCTGCTGCTCAATTGCCCGGAAATTCCTTAAAGATCTTGGAATAGAAATCGGTGGACACGTTCTTCAAATAGGGTCGGTCGGGTATAAATCGTGGGAAGAAGTTCGGTTAATATGTGATCCGTTATACAGAAAAGGAGCCGAGAATGTTTACAGGCAGGCCGATGAATCTGATGTAAGGTCACTGGATGACAATCTGAGCGACAGGATGCGCGAAGAGATTAAAATTCGCAGAAAGGAGGGGACATCACTGGGCGGAATTTATGAAATTATTGTAACAGGACTGCCGGTAGGGCTTGGCAGTTATGTCCACTGGGATCGCAAAATTGACGGACAGCTTGCCCAGGCAATTGTAAGCACACAGGCGATGAAAGGTGTTGAGATTGGGCTCGGGTTTGAATCGGGCAAAAGACAGGGACATCAGGTTCATGATGAAATTGCTTACACCGATACCTTTATTCGAAAAACCAACCGTGCCGGCGGCATTGAAGGCGGTATGACAACAGGAATGCCGGTCATTATCCGGGGAGTAATGAAACCGATTCCCACAATGATCAAACCACTGAAAACTGCCGATATTGA
>JBBDMD010000205.1:4218-7258 GCA_040878515.1 Balneolaceae bacterium
AACGTTCAAAAAGCGAGAGTGCTGTTTGAGTCGATTTTACAAAGTGACCCCGACTATCTTGGTGTCTATTATCATTTGGGAAAATTGTATGAACAGACAGGCCGGCAGAATGATGCTGAAAAACTTTACCGGTCCGGTATCGTTGTAGCCGGTAAGCAAAACAACGAACGTACGAAAAGTGAACTACAGGATGCCCTCGAATCGTTAACATTTGATTAATTCAGAGATCATGATCATGCAGACATCTACAGCTACAACCTTTTTATTTCTACTGATTTCATTTTTAGCATCTGAAACGGTTTTAGCGCAGCATACTTCCGAAACTCATACAGTGCAGCAGGGGGAAACTCTTTTCAGCATTTCCAGGGTACATGATATTACGGTAGGTGATCTACGACAGTGGAACGATCTGGTAAACGACAATCTGCAGCCCGGGATGGAATTACGGATCACCCCGCCGGAAACAAGTAATCAGGTTACTCATGTTGTAGAAGAGGGCGAGACGCTTTTTGCCATTTCAAGGGAGTATAATGTAACGATTCCGGAAATACAGCAGTGGAATAACCTGGATAACCTGAATATAGCTTTGGGACAGGAACTGGTACTGTTTCCACAGGATGCCCCTGAGGAGATGTCACCGCCCCCGGCAGATTTTCAGGATACCGAACGTGAATCGATTGTGAGACAATCTGATACTGCAGCCAGCAATACATACTATATCGTTAAAAGCGGGGATTCACTTTACAGAATTTCGAACCAGCACAATATGACAATAGATGAGCTTCGCAGGTTAAATAATCTGGAGAGTGATATTATCAATGTAGGGCAGAGATTGACGGTAAGGGATGTGCGATCAGCTCCGTCTGTTGCAGAAAATGCAGAAGACTCCACGCCTCAGGGCAGGTTTGTTCTTTATACGATGCGATCGGGCGAAAATGCGCAATCGCTGATGGAGAAATTTTTAATGAGTGAAGAGGAGCTGGAAACATTAAATCCAGGCCTTAGCCTCGGCAATTTTACTTCGGGGCAGCGGGTTACGGTGCTGCTTCCGCCGCAAAGAACTCTGGAAAATCCTTATAAAAAAGGCTCAAATCTGCAGGATCTGGGAAATGTACCGGTTTTTCGTTACTCAGATGATGATATAGCAAAACCAAACACAAGTGGTGAGCTTTATAATCCGGATCAGCTAACGGCCGCACATTCAAATATAGCCCTTGGAAACATTATTTATATTGAAAATCCGGCATCGGGCCGGGGTGTTTACGTCAGGGTTAATGACAGGCATTCAAATAACGGCCTGAAAGTATCTCATAAAGCCTATGAAATGCTCAATATTACATCAACTGAACAGGCCAGGGTGCAAATCTATCTTGATGAAAAACAGTGAATTCCGCAATAAACAGGTATCATCAACAATCAAAAGGACTTCTCTACAGCTACCTGATCTGCATTCCGCTACTGCTGGCGTATGAGGCGTTAATTTTAATTTCGCAGCCCGGAAGCCGGTATATGGTGAGAATATCGGTTGACAGCTGGTTTAAATCCGTCTTTACCTATTTTGGCCTGGATGCAATATCAACAACCCTTTTGATTGCGGCTGTGATTGGCGGTTTTATCCTGTACAGAAAACGGGCGGATTTAAGCCATCTCCGGAAACACTATTTCTTGTTCATGATTGCAGAGTCCCTGGTGTATGCAGTACTGGTGAGCCTGGCGATCGGGTCGTTCCTCTCTTCGTTGTTTGCCATGCAGGCTGGCGGTAGCATACAGCAGCTTACGAAGCTTCAGCAGCTGGCACTCTCCCTCGGTGCCGGCCTCTATGAAGAGCTGTTCTTTCGGGTGATTCTGGTAAGCCTGCTGATCTATCTGTTTAATTTTTTATTCACCAAAAGAAAACTTGCCGTAATCGGTTCGGTTTTACTTGCGGCTTTTATTTTCAGTGGTGTACATTATATTGGATTATATGGCGATAATTTCAATGTCAATAGCTTTTTATTTCGCTTCCTGTTTGGCTTAGCCCTTAATCTTATTTATGTTATAAGAGGGTTTGGAATTGCTGCCTGGACCCATGCTTTATACGATGTATTGATTGTTTTGAGCAGATAAGTTTACAGCAATAACTGAAATAGTTAAACGTTCAATTATTTTTACAAGAGTGATAGAAACAATCAATTGGTTAATATTAAAGCAGGGCGTTACTTTCTCTACTAATGGATGAACGATAAAAGATCAATTATCATTATCTTTCACCATACTTTTTTTAATGTTTAAAATCGTTCTGACGATACTTAGGGATGGCGGAACTTACAAAGCAAGAATTAGCAAAACAGAAGGATTTTAATGAGGAAATAATTCCTCATTTAGATGCATTATATAACTTTGGACTTCGACTCACTGCTGACCCGAATGATGCTGAAGATCTTGTTCAGGACACCATTGTGAAGGCCTACCGATTTTTCAGCAGTTATGAAAAAGGCACGAATGCCAAGGCGTGGCTCTTTCGTATTCTAAAAAACTCCTACATTAACAACTACCGGAAAAAATCGAAAAAGCCCCAGGAAGTTGATTATGATGAAGTATCCTCCTTTTATGAAAGTATCCGGGCGGAAAGAACAGAGACATCTGATCTGGAAGACAAGATGTTTCGTGAATTGATTGATGACGACATATCCAATGCCCTTGACGAAATACCTGAAGATTTTCGAACCGTTGTGCTGCTCTGTGATGTGGAAGACTTTACTTACGAAGAGATTGCAAACATGCTGGATGTTCCCATCGGAACCATCCGCTCCCGTTTACACAGGGGAAGAAACCTGTTGAAAGCACAGCTTATGGAATATGCGGGCAAGCGCGGATACGTGAGTGACTAAACGGGCAGTATGACCCGCATAATGGTTCCTTTATTTATTTCTGAGCTGAGTACGAACACATCCCCGTTATGGTACTCCTCAATAATTCGTTTTGTTAAGCTCATGCCCAGGCCCCATCCTCTCTTTTTGGTACTGTAGCCCGGCTTAAAAATTTCATTAAAGTATTTCCT
>JBBDMD010000205.1:7358-11548 GCA_040878515.1 Balneolaceae bacterium
CGGCTTACATCATTTTCAATTTCATATACGATAGAGAGCGTTTCCTCATTATTCTGATGCTCGTCTTTAAGAAGCTCGAGCCAGCCATACATGCTGGATAAAGGGGTCCCCATCTGGTGGGCAGCCTCCTTGGTCATACCCACCCACAGATTAGACTGCTCCGACCGGGTGATGCTTTTATAGGTTGTATATCCCACGCCGAACAGAAGGGCTAAAATTCCAAACTGGACATAAGGGAAGTATCGTAAATACTGAATTGTGGGGCTTTCGCCATAATACACAAATTGCTGCTGAACCCTGGGTTCCTCACCGAATACAATCGGTATCGGATCGTTCAGGGCGGCGAATTCCTCTACAAGTTCATAGGGGTCGTCATCCTCGTCGAGGTAGCGGTAGGTTGTTACAAAATCTGAATCATCCACAACAATTACCGGGATATTAAACAGGTCGGGAATGATCAGTTCCCGGGTTACAAAATCAATCGTTGATTTGGCAGATTCAGAACTTTCGATGATTCGTGAAAGGCTGTCGGGTACATTTGGGTAGTTTCTGAGTTCATTTGCAACCCAATTTAAATCTGCGCTTACCTGCTGATGGACCGGTAAATTATTAAACTCAAATGCTTTTGCCCAGAGCTGAATACTTCTGCGTTCCTGCTCCATGATTTTGTTTATCAAAAACTGATTGTAAACAAATGAAGCTGCCGCCAGCAGTGCGAGCATGGAAACAAGAATAATTTTTACACGATTTGAGGGCAGTAGTGTGCGCATAAAATCAGCTTAACCTAAATTTTTTAGATCTGCAATACTTTCAAAAAAGTACAACTACCTGATAAACGATGACGATAACAAAATAGTGGCTATGCTGAGGCCTTGTGTTTTTCGTAAATAGGAGGCGCTTTTTTCTCTACCGTTTCGCTTGTGATGATGCATCGTTTCACATTCTTCATGGATGGGAGAGTAAACATAATATCGAGCATGGCGTCTTCCAGAATAGACCTCAATCCCCTGGCACCTGTTTTTCTGTCTCTTGCACGATCCACAACCGCTTTCAAAGCAGAGTCTTCAAACTCAAGCTCCACATCTTCCATCTGAAAAAGTTTTTTATACTGCTTTGTGATTGCGTTTTTAGGTTTCAGGAGGATTTCAATCATGGCCTCATCCGAAAGATGTTCCAGCCCGCAGATAATGGGCAAACGTCCAATCAGTTCGGGAATCAGTCCGAACTTTTGAAGATCTTCGGGTTCAACTTTGGTAAATATAGCGGGATCTTCTTTGTCGTACTTCACCTGGTCGTCCGACTGAAAGCCCATAGAGCTGACGGACAATCGTTTTGAGATAATCTCTTCGAGGCCACTAAACGCACCACCGCAGATAAACAGGATATCTGCCGTATCCAGCTGGATAAAACTCTGTTCAGGGTGTTTTCTGCCACCTTTTGGGGGGATATTGGCTGTTGTTCCTTCCAAAATTTTCAGCAACGCCTGCTGAACACCTTCACCGGATACATCCCTGGTTATGGAAGGGTTATCGCTTTTCCGCGACACTTTATCAATTTCATCAATATATACGATCCCTCTTTTTGCCCGGTCAACGTCATAATCTGCGGCCTGAAGTAAATTGCTCAGGATACTTTCAACATCTTCTCCAACATACCCGGCTTCTGTTAATACCGTTGCATCCGCAATAGTTATCGGCACATCAATAACGGTTGCAAGAGTTTTTGCAAGCAGTGTTTTTCCCGAACCTGTAGGCCCGAGCAGCATGATATTGCTTTTTTCTATCCTGGTATCGTCGATACCCAGTTCCGTAGTATTGGAAATTCGTTTGTAATGATTATAGACAGCAACAGCCAGTGCTTTTTTAGCATCATCCTGTCCAATCACATATTGATCAAGCTTATTCTTGATCTCAAGCGGCTTAAGCATTGCCTTGTACTGCTTATCGCGCCGGCGTGCCAGCGAAGCCAGGTCGCTCTGTATAATACTGGAAGCATCTTCTACACAGTGATTACAGATATAGACTTCGGGGCCGGCAACCATTGAACTTACTTCCTGGCTGGACCGGCCGCAAAATGAGCAGTGTACAGATTCGTTATTTTTCTTTTTACTCATGAAGAGTATTTGAATTTTTAATTAATTTGTTTTTTCGCGTCTCATCACACGGTCAATTAAGCCGTAATCTTTGGCGTCGTCAGCCGTCATCCATTTGTTTCTATCGGAATCCCTGATCACCTTTTCAATGTCAGTTTCGCAATGATCAGCAATAATCTGGCTCAGTTCCTTTTTAAGGCGAAGAATCTCCTGCGCTTCAATTTCAATGTCACTTGCCTGTCCCTGAATGCCACCCAGCGGCTGGTGAATCATCACACGTGCGTGGGGCAGTGCATTTCTTTTTCCTTTTGTACCGGCTGTAAGCAGAACCGCACCCATCGAAGCTGCCATACCTACGCAAGTTGTGGCTATATCACACTTCACGTACTGCATCGTATCATAGATTGCCATCCCGGCAGATACAACCCCGCCCGGGCTGTTGATATAGAGGTTAATATCTTTTTCAGGGTCCTGAGATTCCAGGAAAAGAAGCTGCGCAACGATTGTACTGGCCACCTGGTCGTTTACAGGAGTGCCCAGGATCACAATCCGGTCTTTAAGCAGACGTGAATAGATATCATAGGCACGTTCGCCCCTGCTGGTAGTTTCTACTACCATTGGGATCAGATTGTTGTGCACTCGTGAAAAATCTTCCATATGGGGTATTTCAAAAATTGGTTGTTTTATATTCATGTCCGTCTTTTTTAGTTACTTCTCATCCTTTTCTTCTCTTTTTTTACGAAATTCTTCTTTAGAGAGTTCATTAATAGTAACAGCCTCGTTCAATTTATCAAAAACTTTATTTTCGCGTATACTATTCCTTAAATTTTCCAGCTGGTCCGGATTCTGAGCATAGTAACCTTTTAACTGATCAATTGTTGCGCCATACTTTGCTGCTTCAATACCAATAAATTCTTCGATATCTTCAGGTTTGATTTCAATGTCATCAAATACTTCCTGCAGTTTCTGACTGATAAAGATCCATTTACCTTCCCTGACGGCCTGATCCTTCATTTTTTCCCTGTAATCTTCAAAATCAAAACCCTCGGGAAGTTCACCGCCAGATTGCTGTTTGGCATATTCAACATAGGAGTCCAGGATCTGGCTTTCCATCACTTCCGGAATTTCGAAATCGTGAGCGTTCGTCAGCGCATCCATTGCATCCTGTTTGAACATATCTTCTGATGACTGATCGTAATACTGCTGCATACGGCTTTTAATGAAGCTTTTAAATTCATCTATATTTTTCGCCTCACCGTTGGTCTGTTCTTTTACAAACTCATCCGTCAGTTCAGCTTTCTTCATCTGCTCTGCTTTTTTTACGTGTACTTCGAAGCGGTCTTTATCATCGCCCTCACCAATTTCCATCTGAACCTTATCACCGGATTTTTTCCCAACCAGGTTTTCTTTAAAATCTTTTGCCCCTTCCTGACGAAGATCCAGTTTTTGATTCTCATCCTTTTCACCCTCAAGCAGATTGCCGTCTTTGTCCAACGTAACGGCATCTACAACTACGCGGCTCTCTTCGGTAATTTCGCCATCAACTTCTTCCCAGTTACCCTGGCGTTCAAGTGTCCGTTCAATCTCTTCTTCAACTTCTTCGTCGGTTACATCATGAACCATTTTATCGATAGAAATTTTTTCCAGGTCCGTTAATTCAAATTCGGGCTTGGCGCCGACTTTAAATGTAACTTTCAGTTCATCATTTTCCCATTTGAGATCTGTCATCTGAGTCTCGCCAACGGGTTCATGTTCAGGAACAATCTCCTTTTCGTACACTTCCTGCACATAACTGTTGATCTCTTCCATCTCAATATCTTTACCAAAACGTTTTTTAACCAGCCCTATAGGCACTTTACCCGGCCTGAAGCCCGGCATCTGAATCTGGCTTTGATATTTTTTAAAGGCTTTGTCGAATTTCGGTGATAGATCTTCCCGGTTTGCCTTAAGGGTTATCTCTTTGTCTACGGTAGTTAAATCCTGAACAGAAATGTCCACTTTTTCTTTCCTTTTTTTATTTTATCAGTAATTTATAGATTGGGTAAGTACGAGAGGGGGGACTCGAACCCCCACATCGGTTAAGATACTAGATCCTAAA
>JBBDMD010000206.1:0-11520 GCA_040878515.1 Balneolaceae bacterium
TTGATGCTTCCAGTGCTTCAAGCGGAGGAACGTTTTCAATTTCATATTCCAGGATGTACCATTCGATGCCGCCAACCTCTTCGGATGCCTCGATAATCCCTTCCCAGTCCAGTTCATCTTCGCCAATCACAGCCTCTTCATCTGCCATTGAATAAGCTTTGGCGTGAATAGAAGCTGTACGGCCCGGATGGCGGCGGATAAGTTCAACCGGATTTTCGCCCATGAGTGCCGAGTGGCCCGTATCGAGCTGCAGAATAAAACTTTCATCGGTATTTTCTGCCAGTATATCCCACAAATACTCATCACCAAACTTTTGAAAGATGTAATCGTGATTATGATAGCCCAGCCTCATTCCGTGGCTTTCAAGACGCTGCGCAGTCTCATTATACCCTTTAATGGTTTCTAAAAACATCTCCCGGGTCTCACGCTCTTCTTCGGGAATCCAGCGGATGATAAAGTAGTTATTTCCCATGGCTTTGTTAAAGGCAACGGTTTCTTCAAAAGCATCCCCCCGCAGTGCATCCATCCTAACGTGGCTTCCGCAACATCTGAGGTCATATTTATCAAGTATCCCCTTAATCTCATCTCCTGCCATTCCAAAGTAATCGGCAAATTCCAATCCTTCAAAACCCATACTGGCTAATTGTGCAACCGTACCCTCAAAATCTTCGGCCAGCTCGTGCCTCACCGAGTATAGCTGCACACCAAGTGGTGTATACTTTTCAGACTGCATACTGAATCCCGCAATTCCACCCAGTGAGAATCCGGCTAAGGCCGTTGTAGAAAGTTGTACAAAAACGCGTCTCGAAATTTCACTCATAAGTTTATTTTTTTTGATCGATTAACATTTGTTCCTTCTGTTTTTATTCAGATCATTTGTATGTTCAAAAGGATGAACAGAGTATGTATTTTGTAATTGTCACGAAATTACCGCAAAAGGATGATGCACAGATCTGACAGCACACCAGCGCTTTACCGGTTTCTGTCAGCGTAGGGATTACAGGCCATGAAAACCAAGATAGCCCCAAACCATTTCGTTTCAACTCTGACAGGACCTACGGACGCTCAGTTTGAACGCCTCACAAATCCGTCACACACCCTTCACTCGCAGTTGACACCAGTTTTGCGTATTTGTAAAGTACACCGCTCTTAAACTCAAGCTCCGGAGCTTTCCATTTTTTGCGCCGGATGTCGATCTCCTCTTCCGGCAGGTCCACATTCAGAATCCGGTCGTCCGCATCAATTGTAATCACATCACCATCTTTCAATAAACCAATGGTTCCGCCCAGCTGGGCTTCCGGGGTAATGTGTCCGATCACAAATCCATGCGTTCCGCCGGAGAAACGTCCGTCGGTAATCAGGGCTACATCCTTTCCGAGGCCAGCACCCATTATGGCCGCAGTAATGGAGAGCATCTCTCGCATACCGGGTCCACCGCGGGGGCCTTCGTAACGGATCACTACCACATCGCCTTTTACAACTTTTCCACCGCGTATTCCCTTCAGACAGTCCTCTTCGGACTCAAATACTTTCGCCGGGCCTGTAAATTTGGTTCCCTCTTTTCCCGTAATTTTGGCTACACTTCCATCGGGTGAAAGGTTTCCATATAAAATTTGAAGATGACCTGTTTTCTTCACCGGATCGGTTACGGGGTGAATCACATTCTGTTCTTCCAGCAGGCCGGGAAGTTCTTCCACGTTCTCTGCCAGGGTTTTTCCCGTTACCGTGGGGCAGTCTCCGTTTAAATACCCTTCCTTCAGTAATAATTTTTGAACCGCCGGTACGCCGCCCACATTGTAGAGATCTTCCATCACATACTTACCGCTGGGTTTCAGATCTGCCAGAAAGGGTGTACGGTCGCTCACCGCCTGGAAATCATCAATCGTAAAATCCACCCCGGCCGCATGGGCAATGGCCAGCATGTGCATTACCGCGTTGGTGGAACCGCCCAGTGCGATGATCATCGCCACAGCATTTTCGAGTGAAGTTCTGGTGATGATATCTTTCGGCTTGATATCCTTTTCCAAAAGTACACGGATCGCTTTCCCCGCCCGCTCACATTCTTTGATCTTCTCCTTATGTGTTGCAGGGATTGATGAGCTGTAGGGGAGGCTCATTCCCAAGGTTTCTATGGCCGACGCCATTGTGTTGGCCGTATACATCCCGCCGCAGGCCCCTGCACCGGGGCAGGCGTGTTTCAATACCCGGTTCATTTGATCTTCATCAATCTCATCAGATAAAAACTTTCCATACGATTCAAACGCAGACACAATATCCAGCTTCTCCCCGTTCAGGTTGCCGGGCCGGATCGTTCCTCCATAGACCATGATGGAGGGGCGGTTTACCCTCGCCATGGCCATAATGGCGCCCGGCATATTCTTATCACAGCCCACCACCGAAATATTTCCGTCGTACCACTGGGCATTCATCACGGTTTCGATGGAGTCGGCAATAATATCCCGCGAAGGAAGTGAAAATTTCATCCCCTGTGTCCCCATCGAAATACCGTCACTTACCCCAATGGAATGAAATACAAATCCAACCATCTCATTTGCCCACACACTTTTCTTTATTACCCCTGCCAGATCGTTCAAATGCATGTTGCATGGATTGCCATCCCAGCCGGTACTTGCAACCCCCACCTGGGCCTTTTTCATGTCATCCTCGCTCAAACCGGTAGCATAAAGCATTGCCTTTGAGCCAACCTGCGACTGTTCCTGGGTTAAACGGGAGCTGAATTTGTTCATTTTCTTCGGCATCATGTAAATTCTTTTTAGTTGTTAAATTACAGAAACTTAGGTAATCATTTTAATTTAAATGGAAGCGCTTTTAAAAAATCTATTCTTTTATCCAAATTTCTTTCCATTAATAATATAAAAATATCTTGACTACCATATTGTCATTATCTAAGTTTTTAAAGCAATAGAAAACGAAAAGAAAAAGTCTTTTGAATAGCCATAACAACAACGCATTTGCCCTCGCACTTCCGAAAGGAAGAGGAGAGAACTTTGCGCCCGGCTTCATTGGTGCACTCTTCACCATTATCGTTTTATCATTCCAAATTGCAATCAACAGTATCAGCATCTCTTTACTGTCTTCAATAGATATATTAATTGGCAACCTGATTATTCTATCTATTCTAATTTCTGGCATTCTAATTCTAAATCTAATTATTAGTTAATTAAACCAGCCAGAGGTTAGAAGACAAATCACACATTCGATTCTACTTTGACCTCTGGCGGAAAAACTACATCCGCGAGTCATAATGACACAAATCAACAAACAATCATCACAACAACGCACGAAGGCATCTCCCCTTCAGCCTGTTCAGACAGAAAAACCTTCAGCATCCGCTATGACGCATAACGGTGCGGAAATTTTGATAAAAACATTAGCGGAACTCGATGTAGATACGGTTTTCGGGTATCCGGGCGGTGCCGTACTTCCTGTTTATGATGCCCTTTTTGATAACCACGACTTTAAACATGTACTCATTCGCCACGAACAGGCAGGCACGCATGCCGCCGACGGCTATGCCCGGGCCACCGGCAAGCCCGGTGTGGTATTGGTAACATCCGGCCCCGGCGGAACCAATACGGTAACGGGTATTGCAACCGCCATGATGGATTCCATCCCACTGGTTGTTTTTACGGGCCAGGTACCAACCAGTGTAATAGGAAATGATGCCTTCCAGGAAGCAGATATTATGGGGATTACCCGCCCCATCACAAAACAAAATTACCTGGTCAGGGATGTTAATGAGCTTGAAGATGTGATTCGTGAAGCATTTCACATTGCCACGAATGGCCGGCCCGGCCCCGTTTTAATCGATCTGCCGAAAGATATGCTCAACACAAAAGGGCAATACTCGGGCGGGAAGAAAGTGGATATACCCAGTTTCAAACCTGTTATCCATGGCCATCAGCCTCAAATAACAAAAGCTGCCGAAATGCTCAGTAAAGCTGAAAAACCACTGATCTATGCCGGCGGAGGCATCATTGCAGGAGAAGCTTGGGAAGAACTGACCGAGCTCGCCGAACGCCTGAACATTCCAATCACCACCACTTTGATGGGGCTGGGCGCGTTTCCCGAATCCAAACCGCAGTCACTCGGCATGCTTGGCATGCATGGTACATGGTATGCAAACATGGCCATGACGGAGTGTGACGTATTAATTGCCGTGGGAGCCCGGTTTGATGACCGTGTTACGGGACGGCTGGATGGATTCTCTCCCAATTCCAAAAAGATCCATATTGATATTGATCCATCCTGTATCGGTAAAAATGTAGCGATTGATGTGCCCATTGTAGGAGATGTTAAAAAAGTTATACCGGCCATCAACAAACTTGCGAAGCCACCGGCCATATTAGACTGGTGGAGAACAATCGACAGGTGGAAGAAGGAACATCCTCTTGTTGTTCCCACAGATGAAAATTGTATCTACCCGCAGCATATGATGAAAATGATTTCTGAAGTAACCAAAGGCAACGCTATTGTGGTAACGGATGTGGGTCAGCACCAGATGTGGGCGGCTCAGCACTATAAATTTAATCATCCGAGGTCATGGATATCTTCTGGCGGACTGGGTACCATGGGATACGGATTTCCCGCTGCAATAGGCGCCGCTCTCGCCTGTCCGGACCGCGATGTTGTCTGTATCACGGGTGATGGCGGTTTTCAAATGTCGTCTTATGAACTCGCCACCGCTGTTGAATATAAGATTCCCGTCAAAATTGCCCTCATGAATAACAATTGCCTTGGCATGGTTCGCCAGTGGCAGCAGCTCTTCTTCGATAAACGCTACAGCTACACTGTTTTTGGATCCATCAATCCCGACTTCGTTAAAATGGCAGAATGCTATGGAGCCGTTGGGATGCGGGCCACTAACCCGGCTGAGATGCAGGAAGTCCTCAACAAGGCGATGGAAATAAAAGATGGCCCCGTATTGATGGATTTCCGGGTAGTAGAACATGAAAATTGCTATCCCATGGTGCCTTCCGGGGCTGCCCTGAACGAAATGGTAGAATCTGACGAGGAGTGTTGAATATGAGTACAGCTGTAATGACAAATCATCAAAAACATACATTAACCGTACTTGTAAAACATAACCTGAATTCATTTTCACGCATCATCGGTATTTTCAGCGGAAAAGGATTTGAGCTGGATAGCGTCACCTTCGCCGCCGAAGCGGAGCCGGGTATGGCGCGAATCACCATTACAACCAAAGGTGATGATAAAACCGTTGAACAGATCAATAAACACCTGCACAATGTAGTGGATGTTTTAAAGGTCAACGATCTGACCCACAAAAAATGCATTGAACGGGAACTGGCCATTATAAAGATATCGACTGTAAAAGCAGGCCGCCCCGAAATTATGCTTATTGCCCAGGCCTTCAAGGCAAAAGTGATTGATATCACCAACGATAAACTGGCACTTGAGGTAACGGGAAATACCGACAAGATCGATGCCGTGATTGAAGTATTAAAACCCTACGGAATATCCGAAATGTCCCGCTCCGGAAGCATCGCCCTGAAACGCGAATTCCAGGGAGCTGTAAATATTAATTAATGAATTTGAATAATCCTCTCAAAAGGGGATCCGAAACTAACTGTTTATAATAAAACCCAATAAAATAAACTCAATGAAAGCAACAACATATTATAACGGCGATGCAAATCTTGAACACCTGTCCGGTAAAACGGTAGCGGTAATCGGATACGGGAGCCAGGGACATGCACATGCGCTGAACCTCAAAGAGAGCGGTGTGGATGTAGTAGTAGGACTGCGAAAGTCCAGCTCGTCCTGGAGCGAAGCCGAAGAAGCAGGATTCTCTGTTTATGAAACGGCTGATGCAGCTGCAAAAGGAGATATCATTATGGTACTCATTCCAGATCAACATCAAGGTGATGTGTATAAAGAGAGTATTGCCCCCCATTTAAAAGAGGGCAATGCTTTGATGTTTGCTCACGGATTTAATATCCATTTCGACCAGATTGTACCTCCGGAAAATGTAGATGTATTTATGGTTGCCCCTAAAGGGCCCGGGCACCTTGTGCGGCGGGTTTATACGGAAGGATCCGGTGTGCCCTGCCTTTTTGCCGTGTATCAGGACGCTTCAGGTTCGGCTAAGGATACCGCCCTTGCTTATGCAAAAGCTATTGGAGGAACCCGTGCCGGTGTACTTGAAACAACATTCAAAGAGGAAACGGAAACAGATCTTTTCGGAGAGCAGGCCGTTCTTTGCGGCGGTGCTTCTGAACTGGTAAAAATCGGATTTGAAACACTTGTTGAAGCCGGATATCAGCCGGAGATTGCCTACTTCGAATGTCTGCATGAATTGAAGCTGATTGTAGACCTGATGTACGAAGGAGGTATTGAACGAATGTACTACTCCGTAAGTGACACCGCTGAATATGGCGGACTTACCAGGGGAACACGTATAATTGACCAGGATACCAAAAAACGCATGAAAAATATCCTTGAAGAGGTACAGAGCGGAGAATTTGCTAAGGAATGGATGAAGGAGAACAAAGACGGACTTCCGAACCTGACAAAAATGCGAAATCAGCTTGGCGATCATAAAATTGAAAAAGTAGGTAAAGAACTTCGTTCAATGATGAACTGGATTCCGGGCAATCAGAAAAAAGAAACAGAACCCGCAGAATAAAACAAAATTCCCTCTTTCAGGGGAAATATTTGAATCAATCTTTAAACCTGAACCAACACTCAATGCCACAAAGCATCCAAATTTTCGACACCACACTTCGTGACGGAACACAAGGCGAAAAAGTCTCTTTTTCGGCGGATGACAAAGTACGAATTGCCAAACGCCTTGACGATTTTGGAATAGACTACATCGAGGGCGGATGGCCCGGTTCAAACCCAAAAGACATGGCATTTTTTGAAAAGGCGAAAACTCACACTTTTCACCATGCCAAAATTGTGGCTTTTGGAAGTACCTGCCGCGCAGGCTCTGTTCCTGAGAACGATGCCAATATCCGGGCTTTAATTGAGGCTGAAACTCCGGCTGTTTCTATTTTTGGAAAATCCTGGCTGCTCCATGTTGAAGAGGCATTGAAAATCTCTCCTGATGAAAATCTGGACATTATATCCAGTTCCGTGACATATCTCAAAAAAAGTGGCAAGGAAGTGATTTATGATGCTGAACACTTTTTCGACGGCTATAAAGACAATCCGGACTATGCGGTCAGTACCCTGAAAGCTGCAGAAGCGGCCGGGGCAGATGTATTGGTTTTATGTGATACAAATGGCGGAACCATGACGCACGAAGTTTCCGCGATCGTTGAAAATGTGAAGAAGCAGGTTCAGGCACCCGTTGGTATTCATACTCATAACGACTGCGAACTGGGAGTGGCAAATGCTCTCGCTGCCGTTCAGGCCGGTGCTGTTCATGTGCAGGGAACGATCAATGGTTACGGCGAGCGATGCGGTAATGCGAACCTCTGCTCAGTGATTCCAAACCTTCAGCTTAAAATGGGATACAACTGTGTTCCGGAAGATCAAATGCACCAGCTCTCCACACTTTCCAAGTTTGTGAGTGAACTGGGCAACCTTGTTCCCGATAATAAACAGCCGTATGTGGGGAAAAGTGCCTTTGCCCATAAAGGCGGGATTCACGTAAGTGCCATCATTAAAAATGAGCAGACCTACGAGCATATACGGCCCAAACTGGTTGGAAACAGCCGCCGGGTTTTAGTCTCCGATCTTTCGGGGAAAAGCAACATCTGTTACAAGTCGGATGAGCTGGGCCTTGCCCTGGATAAATCATCACCCGAAAGCGCCACAATTGTTCAGAAATTAAAAGAACTTGAAAACGAAGGGTACCAGTTTGAAGCTGCAGAAGCATCCTTTGAATTACTGGTTAGAAAGCTGACCCGGAATGCACCCGAATTTTTCAATCTGGAAGGATTCCGCGTGATCATGGAGCGCGATGCAGATGGAAATTCAAGGTCTGAAGCCACAATCCGCGTAAGGGTAAAAGATCAGGTGGAACACAGCGCCGCAGAAGGTAACGGCCCCGTACATGCACTGGACGCTGCACTCAGAAAAGCTCTGCGGGAATTTTATCCCGAGATATCGGCTATGCACCTGCAGGATTATAAAGTGCGCGTGCTGAATGAAAAAGACGGAACAGGAGCCAAAGTTCGCGTTCTGATCGATTCCGCCATGGACGGAAAATCGTGGGGCACAGTGGGTGTTTCACAGAATATTATCGATGCCAGCTGGCAGGCACTCTCCGAGGGCATAACCTGGTTCCTGATGGATCAAAAAAGTAAACCCAAACAAAATTCAAACGGTAAAAATATAGAATTCCCGTTCAAGGGAACCGGGGTAGGTTCGCCTTAACGAACCGGCTTCATCTCTCCCATTTCGGGAGAATTTGTTAACACCAAAAATAAAACCACAAAACAATGGATAGTCACATTACCATCTTTGACACCACACTTCGGGACGGTGAGCAATCACCCGGATACAGTATGAACAAGCAGGAAAAACTGCGTCTTGCTCTACAGCTCGAAAAACTAGGTGTTGATGTGATTGAAGCCGGATTTCCAATTGCGTCCGACGGGGATTATGAAACAGTAAAAGAGATTGGGAAGGTTATTAAAAGAACTTCGGTTGCCGCTCTTTGCAGAACCCGGCCTGTAGATCTGGAAAGGGCCGTTTCTTCCCTTCAGCATGCCGTTAAACCAAGGGTTCACACATTTATCGCCACAAGTGATATCCACCTGAAGTATAAGCTGGGAAAAACCAGGGAAGAGGTGCTTGAATCGGCTGTAAAAGCAGTGGAATATGCCAAATCACACTTCGATGACGTGGAATTTTCGGCCGAAGACGCCTCACGGAGTGATCCTGACTTTCTGATTGAAATCTTTACTGCAGTTATTGAAGCCGGAGCAACTACTATCAATGTTCCGGATACAGTGGGGTATGCCCTTCCCTGGGAATTCGGTGAACTGATCAAAACACTGAAAGAAGGAATTCCGAATATTGATAAAGCCATAATCAGTGCCCACTGCCATAACGACCTGGGCCTGGGTGTTGCCAATTCATTGATGGCCATGCAGAACGGTGCTCGTCAAATTGAGTGCACCATTAACGGTATTGGCGAGCGGGCGGGAAATGCATCTCTCGAAGAGGTTGTAATGGCAATTGAAACCCGTAAAAACAATATGAACTACATTACTTCGGTGAACAGCAGGGAAATTTATCCCTCCAGCCAGATGCTTGCACAGATCACGGGCAAAGGAGTGCAGCCAAATAAAGCGATTGTGGGTGAAAATGCATTTGCACACGAAGCGGGAATTCACCAGCACGGAGTATTGAAAAATCCTCTGACTTACGAAATCATGACACCCGAATCGGTGGGACTTACCTGCAACCGAATTGTAATCGGCAAACATTCGGGACGTTATGCGCTCTGTAAAAAACTGGAACAGCTGGGATACTACCTGAATAAGGAAGATTTAAACCAGGTTTATATTAAAGTAACGAAAGTTGCAGATGAGCAAAAAGTGGTTGAAGACCAGGATTTAATTAACATTATGGCCCGGTCCAAATTCACAAAAAAGAAACCGGAACAGAGTGTAGCAGCGGGAAATTGAACCGCTTCTGCCCATTTTTACGATCGAAACAAACCGTTTAAAACCAACTTAAATTAAAATCTTACAGGCGGATTTATCTCCGTTAATTAAAAAACAGAATCACCAATTATGGGAATGACGTTAACAGAAAAAATACTGGCAAATCACAGCGGCAAAGACCGGGTTGTACCGGGCGAAAGTGTCTGGGTTGATGTAGATGTACTGATGACCCACGACGTTTGCGGGCCGCCGGCAATATCAATTTTTCACAAGCAGTTTGGCGAAGATGCGAAAGTGTGGGATAAAGACAAACTGGTGATTATTCCGGATCACTACATCTTTACCAAAGATAAATATGCGAACCGGAATGTAGATGTTCTCCGGGCTTTTGCTGCCGAACAGGATCTGCCGCATTTTTATGATGTGGGCACAGACCGCTATAAGGGTGTTTGCCATGTTGCGCTTCCCGAAGAGGGTTTTACACGGCCGGGTGAAGTACTGTTTGGCACGGATTCACACACTTGTACAGCCGGTGCCTTTGGACAGTTTGCAACCGGCATCGGAAATACAGATGCCGCTTTTATTATGGGTACCGGGAAACTGTGGGTAAAAGTACCTGAAACCATGCGGTTTGTTTTCGAAGGCAGTTCCCTTCCTCCCTACCTGATGGCCAAGGATATAATCCTGAAAATTATCGGGGATATCGGAGTAGATGGAGCTACCTACCGCACCATGGAATTTACAGGCCCCGGTATCAAAACCCTCACCATGGAAGACCGCATGACGCTGACCAATATGGCAATTGAAGCCGGCGGTAAGAATGGTGTGGTTGAACCGGACGAAATTACCGAGGAGTACGTCAGATCCAGAACAGACCGTCCCTTCAAAAGTTTATACAGTGATCCGGATGCGGGCTTCCACAGTGAGCATTTTTACAACCTAGAGGATATAGTACCCATGGTGGCGAAGCCTCACAGCCCTGATAATAAAGCAACGGCCGAAGAGCTTGAAGGCGTTAAGCTGGATCGTGCGTATATCGGCTCATGCACCGGGGGCAAACTCTCTGACTTCCGTGCAGCTGCCGAAATTATCCGCGGTAACAATTTAAAGATCGATACTTACATTGTGCCGGCAACCACAGAAATTGCGCGTGCCCTTGAAACAGAAACGCTGCTGGGCACACCTCTTATTGATATTTTCAGGGAAGCGGGCTGCAAGATTGGAAATGCGTCGTGTGCGGCTTGCCTTGGCGGGCCATCCGATACCTTCGGCCGCCTGAACCAGGAAGAGGTCTGTATCTCTTCCACAAACCGTAATTACCCGGGACGAATGGGATCGAAAGCGGCCCAGGTTTATCTCGCATCACCCTATACAGTTGCCGCATCAGCGGTGACCGGAGTGATAACAGATCCACGGGTTTTTATCCAGGAGACAGTGATTTAAATTAGATGATCAGACAAATCCTCTCCACAGAGGAGTAAATTAGACTGATAAAAGGACTCTGATTGACAACCTTTCCGCCGGTAAGTGGACTTGTTGTCTGTATCCTCCCGGAAAAAGACTTATTGAATAAATTATTTTAAAAATTATAAAACCATATCATGAGTAACGAATCAAAATCCATCAAAGGAAAAGCCTTTGTATTGGGTAAAAATATTGACACCGATCAAATCATACCGGCCGCACATCTGGTCTACAGCCTCGATGATCCCGAAGAGCGGAAACTGTATGGACAGTATGCACTCTCCGGCGTACCGGCGGCTGAATCCGGCTTGCCGCAAGGAAATATCCGCCTTACCCGGGAGGGGCAAACAGAAAGTGATTTCACAATTATTGTGGGCGGGCATAATTTCGGCTGCGGTTCATCCCGTGAACATGCCCCGGCCTGTTTACAAATAGCAGGAATCAAAGC
>JBBDMD010000207.1:0-1924 GCA_040878515.1 Balneolaceae bacterium
GACGATACAGACCTCCGCCCACTATACACCAAAATTGGTGATTTTATGAAATCAAACTGCCCGGTTAAATTCGGGTATGTGTTTACTGCCAATATGAAACTTGCCAAAAAAGTTGGCCTGCGGGCATCCAGCCGCACACAGTTTTTTAATACCACCCTGGAATGCCGGCTCCTGGAATATGAACTCTATAAGGGATCTAAAAGTTAGTGCCTCGTCAGCATTTCAAATCGAAAATCGTTACATCGATCTCAGGGTTTTTTATGTTATTCAACTTTCTGGTAATACCCCTTCGATACTGTTCATCAACACGAATCAATTTCCTGTCTCAGGGGATAATTGACGTTCATTCTTTACCCCGGGTGGCGGCCTCCGGAGTCGGCCTTGCCCGGGGCTAATCAGGTTTGACTCTTTCAAAGTCTGGACTTGCAACAAAAAAATCGGGCCATCTTCATTACTTAATTACACGGCGTAATCAATTCATTGATCTGCTCACATTTATATACGCCGCGATTTTGTGTTTATCTATTCGCTCCCTCTCTCCTTCTCCCAGTCACTCTTTCATATACTCCCTCTCAACTATAACTCCACCCTCACCACCGTCAGTCCATCCCGCACGGGCAGCATTACCTGCCGGACTCCATCATCATCCCGAATCATTTCGTTAAGCTGATGAATAGCTTTGGCTTTATCACTTTGGGGATCCAATACTTCACCTCCCCACAAGGTATTGTCAATCACAATTAATCCTCCCGCCGTAATTTTCTCCCTGATGAGCTGATAATATTCCGGATAGTGAACTTTATCCGCATCCAGATAGATCAGATCAAATCGGCCCGTCAGTTTTGGGATAGTGACCCGTGCATCACCTAAGATCTGACTGATTATCCGTTTGTAAGGTTCTTTTGAAAAAAAGCGTTCTGAAATTTCGGTATAGCGTTCATTGAGTTCACAGGTGATCAGCTCACCGTCACCGGGAAGTGCATCGGCCATCATTAGTGCTGAATATCCGGTAAAGGTTCCTACTTCCAGAATTCGCCTGGCCCCGGAAATTTTTACCAGCATATTCAATAATATTCCCACTTGCCGGCCACTCAGCATATCGATATACTGAAGATCGCTTTTGGAGGCCTCAACTAATTCCCTGACAATTTCAGGTTCCTCCGTTGTGAACGATTCTGAATATTCTGTAATTGATTTGTTTGTAAATTTCATGATGAATCAAATATTAAAGATTGCAGATATATAAAATTTATATAAATATTTTAACCAATTGTCAGAAAGTAATTTAAACTTTATACCAGCGAAAGAATCTAAATGGTTTACCATGCTGTTTGACTGGTATGTTCGACTGCTTTTCAGGCGTCGGTTTAAACATGTTTTAATAGATCAACACTATCAGCCGGGCGATGAGAGCAAGACGATCTATTACCTTAATCACACCTCATGGTGGGACGGCCTGATTCCCCTGCTTTTAAATCAAAAATATTTCCATCAAAATGCCCGTGCAATGATGGAAGATAAGCAAATGAGGGAGCATCCATTTTTTAAAAAAATTGGTGCATTTTCAGTAAACCCTGATGACCCGCGGTCCTCGGTCCGTTCATTACGGTATGCGGTAGAATCGATCAACCGGCCCAATTCATCCCTATTTATCTACCCGGAGGGAAAAATCGTCCCCTTCAGTTCTGAAAAACCACAATTCCGGAAAGGTCTTGGCTGGATTTCCAATCAGTGTCCCGGAATTGATGTTGTGCCAATCGGAATCTATATCCACACCGCCCGATATGATAAGCCCGAACTTTTCATACGGGTTGGAAAGGCGGAGCCTGTCGATCACTCGATGGATTCATCCGTTCTCAATGAAATTTTTGAGGAAAAGATGGGGAAATTGTTGGAAACACTTCAAAAAGATGCTCATGATTTC
>JBBDMD010000208.1:0-9718 GCA_040878515.1 Balneolaceae bacterium
AACAGATGTTCTACATATTCATCATCTTTGGTCGTGGTTCCCTTCATTCCTTTACCGCCCCTTCGCTGACGACGATATCCGCTTACCGGCATTCGTTTGATAAATCCTTTATTGGATATGGTTACAACCACATCTTCATCGGCTATCATATCTTCCACGCTGAAGTCGTCGGCAGAGTAGACAATCTGCGTACGCCGCTCATCGCCATATCTTTCCCTGAGATCGATAAGCTCCTGTTTGATAATTTCGTTCTGTCTTTCTCTGTCGGACAGAATTACCCGGTATTCAGAAATGCGCTCAACGATGTCGCGGTATTCCTGGTCAATTTTATCCCGTTCCAGCCCGGTTAATTTTTGAAGCCGCATGTCCAGGATTGCTTTGGCCTGGATATCGGTAAGGGCAAATTTTTTCCGAAGCTCTTCGTTGGCCTGCTGCGGACTATTTGCTGCCCGGATTGTTTTAATCACTTCGTCCAGGTTATCAAGAGCAATCTTGAGGCCTTCCAGAATGTGAGCTCTTGATTCGGCCTGATCCAGATCATAAATGGTACGCCGGATGATAACCTCAACACGATGCTCAATAAATCGTTGTATTAACTCTTTGAGCGCCATCACTTTAGGACGACCCTTAACCAGTGCAAGGTTGATCACTCCAAATGTTTGCTGCATCTGGGTGTACTTGTAAAGCTGATTTAATATGATGCCCGGATTTGCAGACCTCTTAAGAATGATCACAATTCGCATACCGTCACGATCCGATTCATCCCGTATTTCTGAGATCTCCGTAATCTTTTCATTATTTACCAGATCAGCAATTTTTTCGATTAAGGTTGCCTTATTGACCTGGTAAGGAATTTCCGTGACAACTATCTGTTCGCGGTTGTTTCTAAGTTCCTCAACATTAGCGCGGGCACGCATGGTAATTTTTCCACGGCCTGTTTCATAAGCTTCTTTGACTCCTTCATATCCATATATGATTCCACCCGTTGGAAAATCCGGTGCCGTGATGTGCCCCATCAATTCCTTTGTTTCAATCTCCGGATTTTCAATGTAGGCAACGGTTCCGTTTATGACTTCAGTAAGATTATGGGGGGCCATATTAGTAGCCATCCCAACTGCAATACCGGATGCGCCATTCAATAAAAGGTTCGGGAGCATCGATGGCAGAACCGTTGGCTCGGTAAGCGTATCATCGAAGTTGGTTTGAAAATCAACAGTATCTTTATTGATATCTGTTAGAAGCTCTTCAGCAATACGCTGCATCCTCACTTCTGTGTAACGCATGGCTGCAGCAGAATCGCCATCCACAGATCCGAAATTACCCTGTCCATCCACAAGAGGATATCGAAGCGAAAATTCCTGTACCATCCGGACAATGGAGTCATATACGGCAGAGTCGCCATGGGGGTGATACTTACCCAAAACCTCACCGACAATACGGGCACTTTTCTTGTAATTTCTGTTATGGAGCATTCCAAGATCGCTCATACCGAACAGTGCACGCCGGTGAACAGGTTTCAGACCATCACGAACATCAGGGAGGGCTCTTGATACAATAACCGACATCGAATAATCGATGTATGATGATTGCATCTCGTCTTCAATTGTAATTGGTATAATCTTTTCTCTGGCCATTATTTATCGTTGCTATAAATGATAAAAATTAAATATCGAGTTGTGCGTATTTGGAGTTTCGCTCAATAAACTCCCTTCGGGGTTCAACATCGCCGCCCATAAGAGTTGAGAACATCTTGTCAGCCGCCGCTGCGTTTTCAATATTTACCTGTTGCAATGTGCGGGTTTCGGGATCCATGGTCGTTTCCCAAAGCTGATTTGGGTTCATTTCACCAAGGCCCTTATATCGGGAAACATCAAATTTCTTCTTCGCTTTTTTGAGTTCCCTCACAATTTTATTGCGGGTATCATCATCCCAGGCATATTGAATTTGCCCTCGTGTGGAGGTAATTCTGTAGAGGGGTGGGGTGGCAATATAGATATGTCCGTGCTCGATGAGCGGATGCATATATCGATAGAAAAAGGTGAGCAGAAGCGTCCTGATATGAGAACCATCCACATCGGCATCGGTCATGATGATAATTTTGTGATAGCGAAGTTTTTCGAGTTCAAACTCCTCTTCATGGCCTACACCCGTTCCGAGCGCAGTAATCATGGCCTGAATTTCTTTATTCTCCAGGATCTTGTTGATTTTTGCTTTTTCAACATTCAGAATTTTACCCCGAAGCGGCAGAATTGCCTGAAAACTTCTGTTCCGGCCCATTTTTGCAGAACCGCCAGCCGAGTCGCCCTCAACAAGATAGACCTCGCAGTGCTCAGGATCCTTTATGGAACAATCTGCAAGTTTACCCGGAAGGCCGCCACCACTCATTACACTTTTACGCTGAATAAGCTGCCGGGCTTTTCGGGCAGCTTCACGTGCCTCTGCAGCAACAACAACTTTTTCAAGGATCTTTTTTGAGAGTTTTGGATTCTGTTCCAGAAAATCCATCAGTTTTTCGTAGACAATGACTTCAACAGCGCTTTGAACTTCTGAGTTACCCAGCTTTGTTTTGGTCTGTCCTTCAAACTGCGGTTCTGCAACCTTAACACTCAACACGCAGGTCATTCCTTCCCGGAAATCTTCTCCGGAGATCTGAATTTTACTGTTCGCCTTTATAATTTTATTTTTATCGGCATAGGTTTTAAAACAGCGGGTGAGCGCTCTTCTGAAACCCGAGATGTGTGTACCGCCCTCCCGGGTATTAATGTTGTTTACATAGGAATGTACATTTTCGGTATAAGTATTGTTGTACTGCATGGCAAGTTCAACAGGTACATTTTCTACCTCACCGGATACATAGATGGGTTCATCCATAAAAGATTCCCTGGTTTCATCCAGGTACCTTACAAAATCTTTTACCCCGCCGGAAAAATGAAACGTGACATGATTTTGTTCATCATCATCATCATCAACACGTTCGTCAAAGATATCCACCGTAATTTCGGGGTTCAAAAATGCGAGCTCCCGCATCCTGTCGGCAATGATATCAAATTTAAATTCAGTGGTTTGTGTAAATATTTCTGTATCCGGTTTAAACCGGATGGTCGTACCTGTCTCTTTGGTTTTTCCAACCTCTTTAAGAGGAACTTTTGTAGCTCCTTTTTCAAATTCCATGACATAAATTTTTCCGTCACGATGAATTTCTGCACTAAAAAAGATGGAAAGTGCATTTACACAGCTTACACCAACACCATGCAAACCCCCGGAAACTTTATAGGAATCTTTATCAAATTTACCGCCGGCGTGAAGTTTCGTTAAAACAACTTCCACTGCCGGGAGATTTAATTTAGGATGGTTATCAACCGGAATACCACGGCCGTTGTCTGAAATGGTGATTGATCCGTCGTTGTGAATAATTACTTTTATATAATCACAATAGCCGGCTAATGCCTCATCAATTGAGTTATCAACAACTTCATTAATAAGGTGGTGAAGTCCGCGCTGTGCGGTATCTCCAATATACATTGAAGGGCGCTTGCGCACGGCTTCAAGACCTTCTAATACTTGTATATTTGACGCTTTATAGTCTGATCCTTTCTTTTGAGCCATAAAATGGGGTTGAGTAGTGTTTGAAATAGCCTCTTAGACGTTGGAAAATATCGTTTGTACGGGCAAAATCAAAAAAAGAATGGTATTTATTGACAAAAAGTGAGATCGCCTGCCAAGGTTGATTTTAAAAGATATTGTGAGGGGTGCAGCGGAGGCCGGAAAAGCATAATAAAAGATAGGAAAAGGATTATAGAAAAGAGCATTGAATTTCAATTGAAATAGCGGTAATTTTGGTGTCTATCAAAAAATATCAGTTAACCAAAGTGAATCATGGCACGTAAAGACGATATTACTGGAAAAACACCGCTGAATGGTTACCGTTCGTCTAAATCAAATAACAAGACGAAACATCGTTTTCATCTTAATTTAAAAAAACGACGATTTTATATTCCTGAAGAAGACCGGTGGGTTACCCTTAAAGTAACTGCCAAAACACTGCGAACCATCAATAAGAAGGGAATACATGCAGTTTTGAAAGAAGCCAGGGAAAAAGGAACACTTTTAAAAGAGGTATAGGCAATGGCAAAAGGAAACCGTATACAGGTAATACTTGAATGCACCGAAAAACCGGGAAGTTCTCGTTACGTTACTATGAAAAACAGGCGTAACACCACAGAACGTCTGGAACTGAAAAAATACAACCCGGTGCTCAGAAAGCATACCGTTCATAAAGAAATTAAATAGGTAAATCTCATGGCTAAAAAACAAGCATTTGGTGATGAAGCGCAAGCGTTAAAAGCATCTCAGCGTAAAATGGCAAAAGTGATTATTGCCACGAAGAATGAACGCGGAAAGTATGCATACAAAGAGACGATGATGGATCAGGACAGTGTAACTGAGTTTATTCAAAAAAATAAAAAGTAATTTTTTTTGATGAATATATAAAGGTTGCATCCTGCCGGGATGGAACCTTTTTTTTTGCTTACATTTCAGGAAAACAGAAACAATGAGTATAAAAGAGAACATATTAAACGACCTCAAAAAAGCAATGAAAGCGCAGGATGCCGACAGGCTGCGTGTGCTTCGGTCTCTGAAAGCTAAAATACTTGAAAAAGAGATCAGTGAACGCAAGGGCGGAGAATCCACAATTACAGACGAGCAGGTTATAGAAGTGCTGATGAAAGCGGCCAAACAGCGTAAAGAATCTATTGATCAGTTTGAGAAAGGGGACCGAAAGGATCTTGCGGATAAGGAGAAAGAGGAACTTGCCGTTATTGATGACTACCTGCCCAAAATGATGAGTGATGATGAAGTGCGGGAAGCTGTTCAGTCACAAATTGAAAAAATGGGCGCTTCATCCATGGACGATATGGGAAAAGTAATGGGTGTAATGATGGGACAGCTGAAAGGGAAAGCCGACGGTTCTTTAGTCAGCCGGATTGTGAAAGAAGAACTCTCCTGATTAATAATGAATCTACTTGATTTCTTTATCCTCTTACCCATTGGTTTTTTTGCATACAGAGGATTTATGAACGGGCTGATTAAAGAAGTGCTGAGTATTGCAGGAATCATTTTAGGTGTGATTATTACATTTAAATACATGCATCCGGCTTCTTCAATCATCTCATCATTATTTACAAATCTGGATCATGCCGTTCTTATTGCCGGTATATTTCTGTTTTTAGCTACAGTTGCCGGAGTTCAGTTCATTGCATACATTTCCCAAAAATTTCTGGAATTCATTAAAATAAATTTTATCAACAGGCTTGCCGGCTTACTTTTTGGAACGATTAAGTCCGGAATTGTAGTGAGCACAATCTTATTACTCATGGCCGGATTTAATCTTCCCGGTGAAACATCCCGGTCCGATTCAATATCTTACCCTTATATGATTTATTTAGCACCTGCAGTTTTTGATTATACAGGTGCAATTTATCCCGGGGCAGAAAATTTTATTGAAACGATCGACAGAACGATTCAGGAAAATAATCCAATTAAAAACCTTCCAATTTTCGAACCTAAAGAATAATGAGCTTTCCATCTGTAGACGATCAACTTGCCGTTATAAAACGGGGTACCGTAGAAATTGTACCTGAAAAAGAGCTAATTGAAAAACTAAAAAAATCAAAAAAAGAGAATAAACCTCTCCGGGTAAAATTAGGATGCGATCCAACGCGGCCTGATCTCCATTTGGGGCATTCCGTGATATTGAGAAAAATGAGGCAGTTTCAGGACCTGGGCCATCATGTAATTCTGATTATCGGCGATTTTACCGCTTTGATTGGTGATCCGACGGGTCAGAATAAGACCCGTCCGTCACTATCGGCAGAGGATATTAAAGAGAATGCGAAAACTTACCTCGATCAGGCTTCTAAAATATTAGACCGGGAGAAAGCCGAAATAGTCTATAACTCGGAATGGCTTGGGACCATGAATTTTGAGGACGTAATCAGGCTGAGTTCCCAAATAACGGTTGCCCGGATGATTGAAAGAGATGACTTTTCCAAGAGATATAAAAATAACGAAGCCATCTCCCTTCATGAGTTTCTTTACCCACTTGCCCAGGGCCAGGATTCGGTTCATCTGAAATCGGATATTGAACTGGGGGGGACCGATCAGAAGTTTAACCTTCTTGTTGGCCGCGATTTCCAAAAAAGTGATAGACAGGATCCCCAGGTTTGTCTGCTGATGCCTCTTCTTGTGGGGACCGACGGCTCCATGAAGATGAGCAAATCGTATGATAACTATATTGGCATAGATGAGCCTGCAAATGATATGTATGGAAAGGCTCTTTCGATACCGGATGAGCTGATTTACCCATACTTTGAACTCGTTACGGATATACCGGTAGAGGAGTTAAGCGATATAAAAAAGAGAGCCAAAGAAGATCCGCGAAATACCAAACATGAACTGGCGTTTACTATTACAAGGATGTACCACGGTAAACAGGCTGCAAAAGAGGCAAGAAATCATTTTGAGCAGACCGTGATCAAAAAAGATATTCCGGACGATGCACCGGTTTTTGAATTTGAGGCAGGAAGTACTCACCGGCTGCTTGATATCATATCCGATGCAGGACTTACGGCCAGCAATGGCGAAACAAAGAGAATGATGAAGCAGGGCGGAATTTCGGTAAACGATGATAAAATTAATGATATCAATTATGAAATATCATTTTCCGGCGGCGATGAACTACATTTAAAGGTCGGGAAAAGAAAATTCGCTAAATTAGTAGCAAATTAACGTTAAACGATTTTTGTTGCCGTTACTAAACTATATCGTAGTTTAAAGAGTTTGTGACAATAAATTAAAAACTGATTATGGGAACTCACTTTGAGGGAAATGCTGCCGACAAAAGAACGCTGAATGCGTTTATAAAATTAATGAGGGCCACCGAATCTTTAAATAACAGGCTCAATAAACACCTTTCAGATGCAGATTTAACCGTAAGTCAGTTCGGAACTCTTGAAACACTTCATCACCTCGGCCCTCTGAATCAACGGGCAATTGGTGAGAAGCTATTAAAAAGCGGTGGAAATATTACCATGGTGATTGATAACCTGGAACGCTGCAGTTATGTAAAAAGAAAAAAAGACCCCAACGACCGCAGGGCCGTTTTAATACATCTGACCAAAGAGGGCAAATCATTTATAGAGGATTTTTTCCCCAGGCATCTTGAAAAAATTAAAGAAGAGTTCAGCATTCTTACCAACGAGGAAAAAGAGAAACTTGCAGAAATATGCAAGAAACTGGGCCTTAAGGAAACCGATTAAAACCGGTTAGAATGGATCCGATCCTGTAAGTATAAGCCAATTTTTGGTTCTTACTTATATGCGGGGCCGACAAACATACTATTTTCCGGCAGCTTCTTATCCTGCCGTTCGCATATTGATTGCATTTGCGACAGGCATTATTCTTGCATTCCTCAGCCTGCTCAACCCTGTACATTCCATAGTTCTTTTTGTTGTCTTTATCTTACTTTGGGTTGCTTTTGAGTTTTTTCTGCGAAATCTCAGAAATGTACTGTCAAGCAGACTTTCGGGCATTTTTTATCATTTGATAATATGTTTATCGGGAATCCTTTTGGTTGAAGCCGGTCAGTTTAAAGCTGAACAGGCTATACTACAGACCTCTGCCCTGGAACTTTTCGAATGGGAAACAGCAGAAATATCGGGTAAAGTGAGCCATTCCGGACTTACTTCATCAAATAGAAGAACTTATACGGTTGATGTAAACAAGACTGTATTTCCCGAAGGAGCCGCCTGGTATCGTAAGTACAGAATACGGCTATATGGTAGCTCTGACGGCGGAAGATCTATAAAAACCGGAGACAGGATTGGGGTGCTGGTACGTTATTATGAATTTCCTGAACGAAGAAATCCCCATGATTTTGATTACGGAAAATGGTTGAGAAATCAGAATATTGTGGCCCACGGAGAACTGGATTCACTTATTTTTAATGAATCGAAACAGTCTTTAAGCTGGACTCGAATAAGATCCGAAGTTCAGTTAAATATAGACCATCTGTTGGGAGAGGAATACGCACCTGTTGCAAAAGCCCTGTTTATTGGATACAAGGATGAGCTTGATCCGCAATTGAAGGCAGAGTTTTCGAGATCCGGGCTGGCACATATCATGGCCGTATCCGGATTGCACGTTGGATTTATCGTTGCACCGTTCTGGTTAATCATTCCATATTTGTGGGGGACAAAAACAGGAAAATGGATGGGTTTAATCTTTCTTACTTTGTTATTGTTCAGCTATGCCGGATTAACAGGGTTCAGTGCTTCTGTGAGCCGGGCATCCCTCATGGCGTGGCTGCTCGCCTGCGGAAAACTGTTCCACAAACTGAGCAACCCGGTAAATATTATGGCCGTGGCTGCCATCATTTTGTTACTCATTGAACCGAATCAGCTTTTTGATGTTGGTTTCCAGCTATCATTCTCGGCAGTGTTTATCATATTGATGATTATGCCTGAAGCTCAAAGAATCATTCCGCCAAAAATAAGGTATGGAAAATCAGGGGGCCTTGTCTCTATTATTCTGGTTTCAATTGTTGTGCAGGCAGGTCTCTACCCCCTGTTAATCTATTATTTCGGAGAATTCTCAATTACCGGGCCGGTTGCCAACGCATTTGTAGTTCCTGTACTGTCCATTACCGTACCCGTTGGTTTATTGACTGTACTGTTAAGCCCGTATCTGTTTTTCCTCACCGATTATGCAGCCATTGCATTACAGATTGCTATTGACTGGATAGCCGGTGTGGCGACTTTTTTGGGTTCAGGACAATACAGCTACTTAACCACGGATTATAAGGGATTCGCAATTTTTCTTGTCTGGACGGCTCTTATTGGGTTTGTCGCATCCATACGTATACCTGCACTGCGCTGGAAATGGCTGATCATTATATTGATATCAATGAACATTTATGTGTTCGAACAGATTATGAACACCCCTGCCACAAAAACAATGGAAGTTACGTTTCTGGATGTTGGCCAGGGCGATGCAGCCCATCTCAAAACACCTTCCGGTAAACATATCCTGATTGATGCCGGAAGATGGTCGCCAGCCGGAAACAGCGGGGAGAGAGTTATTATTCCCTACCTGCAATCACTCGGTATTGAAAAGCTTGACGCAGTGATTTTATCGCATCCACATGCAGATCATATAGGTGGTATGCCATCCATATTGGGTGAGATAGAAGTGGAGCAAATTATTCAAAGTAACTATGAGTATGATTCT
Organism: Balneolaceae bacterium; assembly: GCA_040878515.1. GTDB lineage: Bacteria > Bacteroidota > Rhodothermia > Balneolales > Balneolaceae > Rhodohalobacter. Next base: position 9,289 of record JBBDMD010000208.1, read on the forward strand.
CAGCTCTATAAAACCTCTATGAAGATCGCAGAGGGAAAAAAGATTCCGGTATATGAACCGATTTCAGGTGATATCTTCCATATTGATCCATCCATCCGGATATTTGTACTGGCACCTGATCAAACAAAACCACTGCCCGAAAACCCGAATAACCATTCCCTTGCCCTAAAAATAGTATATGGGCAAACACATTTTCTTTTTAGCGGAGATGCCGAAAAAGAACAGGAGAAAGTAATAACGGATAAATATGGTGATTTTTTAAAATCAAATCTCTATAAAGCAGGGCATCATGCAAGTAATACTAGTTCTTCAGAGACTTTAATGGCATATTTGAATCCGGAGGTTACGGTCGCGTCTCTTGCCTTCAAAAATTATTTTGGCCACCCCGGCCGGGAAGCAGTAAACCGTTTTCATCAATACAGCAACCGTC
>JBBDMD010000208.1:9818-11201 GCA_040878515.1 Balneolaceae bacterium
TTTTGAGCATATTCAGGCTGATTCAAAGATTATTGTTTTCTTAAAGGTTCATTAAATGAAAGAGTTGTTTGATGGTCGTGAAAAGTTGAGTTAAATTTACGGATTAACATTTAATGAAGATTAAAAATGTCTGAAAAGGAACGCCCGAGTTTCGAAGAGGCTTTAAAGAAGTTGGAATCAATTGTTGAAAAACTGGGTAACCAGGATATCACTCTTGAAGAATCTGTTGAATTGTATGAGGAGGGGCTAAAGCTTTCAAAGTTTTGTACCGAAACGCTTGAAAATGCCTCGTTAAAAATTGAACAGATAGATCAGGACAGTGGTTCTCAATCTCAAGAAAATGAATAACTATGAAACCATACACGCCAACTCCGGGTCCGCTTCTTAAAGAGATAAACTCCCCTGCAGATTTAAAAAAATTAAGTCCGGACCAGCTTCAGGAAGTTTGCGATGAGCTGCGGGAATATATTATCGACACTGTATCTGTTCATGGCGGCCATTTTGGGGCCAGCCTGGGTGTAATTGAACTAACGGTTGCACTCCACTATACCTATAACACACCGGATGATTTGCTTTTATGGGATGTGGGCCACCAGGCGTATGGCCATAAAATATTAACCGGTAGACGGGAAAAGTTTCATACAAACAGGAAATACAGGGGATTATCAGGATTTCCAAAAAGAACAGAGAGCGAATACGATACATTTGGTGTAGGCCATTCAAGCACCTCCATTTCTGCCGGCCTTGGAATGGCCATTGCCCGGGATTTGAGCAAATCGGATAAAAAAGTGGTTTCGGTAATCGGAGACGGGGCTATGACCGGCGGAATGGCATTTGAAGCAATGAATAATGCCGGAGCACTGAAGTCTGATCTGCTGGTTGTTTTGAATGATAACAATATGTCGATCGATCCCAATGTAGGAGCCCTCAAAGAGTATCTGGCCGAAATAACCACTACCAAGACCTTTAATAAAATGCGCGATGAGATCTATGATCTGCTCGGGCATCTGAAAGGTGCCGGTGAAAAAATGCGAAAAGCGGCATCGAAACTGGAACGTGCTGTCACGGCTGCCATCACACCCGGCGCCCTGTTCCAGGCACTTGGGTTTAAGTACTATGGCCCGGTTGACGGACACAATGTTGACGCTCTGCGCCGTCACCTTGAGGACTTAAGAACAGTTTCGGGGCCCAAACTGCTGCATATTGTAACAGTGAAGGGAAAAGGATTTGCCCCTGCAGAACGGGAACAAACCAAATGGCACGCCCAGAGCAGCCCATTTGATAAAATTACGGGTAAATCGCTTTCAAAACCCATGGTTAAAAAAGAGGTGCCGCCTAAATACCAGGATGTATTTGGTGAGGCACTTGTGGAACTGGCTGCCC
>JBBDMD010000209.1:0-11173 GCA_040878515.1 Balneolaceae bacterium
TAAACTCTGCTACTGGTAAAAAATCGGTAGTGCATTTACAATAAAATCACAGTTATTAAACAATAGAATATCTTAACCAATTTCCGATCCTTTACTGTTTCCAAAAAATGAATTTAAAGTGATAATTGTTATTTTGTGGAAGCCTTTCCAATAATCAAATTTATGTGCCGGTATTATGACATTAGATGTACTCGAAAAGACCCAACATTTATCTTTTGAACTATCAGAAGACCATCAAATGATCCGTGAAAGTGTGCGGAATTTTGCAGAAAGGCACATCGCCCCTTCTGTAATGAAAAGAGATGCGAATAAAGAATTCCCGCATGAATTGGTAAAGATGCTTGCTGATCAGGGACTCCTTGGTATTTATCATGAAGAAAAATATGGGGGTGCCGGTTTTGATACTGTCAGCTTTTGCCTTGCCATTGAGGAAATTGCCCGCTGGGATGCCTCCCTGGCATTAACCGTGGCATCGCATACTTCCCTCGGCAGCGGCCATATTGCCCTTGCCGGCAGCCATGAACAGAAGAAAAAATATCTCACACCTCTTGCCAAAGGTGAAAAACTTGGAGCCTGGTGTTTAACCGAACCGGGATCAGGCAGTGATGCATCCGGGTTGAAAACCACGGCTGTTAAAGAAGGTGATAACTGGATTATAAACGGCTCAAAAATTTTTATAACTCAGGGTTCTGTCGGTGATACGTATGTGGTACTGGCAAAAACTGATCCCACATTAGGTACAAAAGGCATCAGTGCATTTATCGTTGAACGTGATTTTGATGGCGTGAACTCCGGAGAACCCATGCATAAACTGGGCATGAACTCATCAGATACCACTGAAGTAGTTTTTGATAATGTGAAAGTACCCGGAGAAAATCTTCTTGGTGAATTAGGAAAAGGTTTTGTGGATACCATGAAGATACTTGATGGGGGACGCATTGGTATTGGTGCCCTATCGGTTGGTATTGCTCGCGGTGCACTGGAAGAGTCCATGAAATATGCCAAAGAGCGCAAACAATTTGGCAGCTCAATTGGCGATTTTCAGGCCATTGAACATAAAATGGTAAATATGGCGGTTGAAATCGATGCAGCACGTCTTTTGGTTCATCGTGCTGCCTGGCTTAAAGATCAGCAGCGGCCTTATACCAAAGAAGCTTCTATGGCAAAGTTATTTGCATCCGAGCTTTCAGAACGGGCTGCACTCGATGCGATTCAAATCCATGGCGGTTATGGCTATACAAAAGAGTATCACGTTGAGCGCTTTTTACGGGATTCAAAACTGATGACAATCGGTGAAGGGACTTCCGAAATCCAGCGATTAATTCTGGCCAGGGAAATTAAGAAAGACCTGGGATATAACAGTTAAACAAAAGAAACATCTGCAAGTATGGCAAGCAACTCCTTTAATATTGATGACGCATATCTCTTTGAATCCGAGCTCACTGAAGATGATAAAATGATTATGGAATCGGCACGTGAGTATGCACAATCAAAACTGGAACCCAGGGCACTGAAAGGGAATCAGGAAGAGATTTTTGACATGGATATTGCCAAGGAAATGGGAGACCTCGGCCTTTTGGGGGCTACCATCGATCCTAAATACGGAGGAGTAGGTGCCAGCCAGACGGCCTACGGTTTGGTAGCGCGCGAGGTTGAACGAGTTGATTCCGGTTACAGGTCATTTATGTCAGTTCAGTCTTCACTTGTGATGTATCCCATCTCTATATTCGGAACTGAAGAGCAAAAGCAGCGTTTTTTACCGAGACTTGCCTCCGGTGAAATCATCGGATGTTTTGGTCTAACGGAACCCGATCACGGTTCTGACCCCGGTTCGATGGTAACAACTGCTGTAAAAACTGATGGCGGATGGACATTAAATGGTGCTAAGATGTGGATAACAAACTCCCCTGTTTCTGATGTTGCCGTAGTTTGGGCCAAAGCCAAAGAAAATAATAATGACAAACCCGTTATCCGCGGTTTCCTGGTTGAAAAAGGTATGAAGGGCTTTTCAGCACCGGTTACTCACAATAAAATGAGCCTTCGGGCATCATCAACAGGAGAGCTTGTATTTGAAGATGTATTTATACCTGATGAAAATGTATTTCCGGACATACGCGGCCTTAAAGGCCCGTTTATGTGCCTGAACAGCGCTCGTTATGGAATTGCCTGGGGTGCAGTGGGAGCAGCTGAGTTTTGCTATCAAAAAGCACGGCAGTATGTGCTGGACCGTAAGCAGTTTGGGCATCCCATAGCTGCAAATCAGCTCCCGCAAACAAAACTGGCCAACATGCTCACCGATATTACTTCCATGCAAATGCTTGCCTGGAGGCTTGGTAAGTTGAAAGATGCCGGCCGCGATCATCCCTCAATGACCTCACTTGCAAAGCGTAATAATGTAGGCAAAGCACTGGAAATTGCCCGGGTTGCCCGCGATATGCATGGTGGCAATGGTATTACCGGGGAGTATCGTGTCATTCATCATGTGGTAAATCTTGAATCCGTAAATACTTATGAAGGAACATATGATATTCACGGATTGATTCTGGGACGTGAAATTACCGGAATACAGGCATTTACTCCAAAAGGAAATGATTAACATTCAAGTCAGTGAACTGATTACAGCTATATGATAATCATACTTGCTTTCAGTACCTTATCCCCTAACTGAATGCGATCCACTATATCCATTCCCCGAACTACCTTGCCAAACCGTGTATAATTGCCATCCAGATGTGGCGCCCACTGGTGCATAATAAAATACTGGCTGCCTTCAGTATCCGTACCGGAACTGGCAATTCCAACAGCTCCCCGTTCAAAAGATTGAAATGAAGGCTCCGTGGGCAGCCTGTAATCCGGCCCTCCAAATCCATCGCGACGATCATAATCACCCCCCTGGATGACAAAGTTCCTGACTACCCTGTGAAATACAACGCCGTCGTACACCCCTGACCGGGTCAGACTGTCAATAGAAGAAACAGTAAACGGTGCTGTCTCCGGGTCCAGTTTGATTTCGATTTCGCCATACCTGGTTTCTAATTTCCAGTACGGTGTTTTGCCAAGTTCATATAATCGTTTCCAGTTGGGAATTCGAAAAGGTTTATCCATGTTTTCAGGTGTAAACTCTTCTCCTATCAACTCAGATAAAACCTCTCCCAATACCCCGGCATTATCCCTGTTTCCATTTTCAACAAAACCACTGTATAACCGATGTAAACGATCCGCGTCACTCTCGTCAAAGAGCATTTCATCCATTAAAAGTGGATTCATTCCGGCAACAGAACTCCGGTTTCCATCTTCAAGTACTTTAAATATGATATCACGTATGCGATCCCGCCATTTTTCATGCTGCTCCTGATGTGTCCAGAAAAGCGATAGCGCCCGCATAGACTGAAGCGACGCAATTTCACCGCGCTGAATATTCATTTCGATGCGGGCAAAAAATTCCTCATCCGGTTCAATTTCATGGTAGGTATTAAAAATTTTATCCATCGAATATGGATTTTCCAGGGCTATAAACTCAATTTTCCTTTGATATGGATGTATATCCACTCCATTTTGAAACAATACTTCAATTCCGGTCATAATCAATTCTCCATTTCTTCCATGTTTGACAAACCAGTCTTCAATGTCCGTCAATAAATTCTCTTCTACTGATTCAAACTGCTTCAGTGACTCAAGAACTTCTACTTTTACATGGGTTTTTGGGTGATTTAATAATCTGTATATAAGATCAATTGTCTCCGGATCAGACTCCAAAAATTGCAGGGATCTTGCTAGTTCTATGGAAAGCTGAATTTTCTCGCGAAGATCCTGATCACTATATATTGAAAGAATTTCATCTACAGCATCATTCGATAATATTCTTGCCATATATTGATCTATTTTGGGATCAGAACCAATTCCGAAATCTACCCAAAATGTCAGAATCTGCCTGTAAAGAGCGGTATTATAATCAGGACTATTCAGTTGATTTCTATAAAAACCGTAGAGCAAATTTCTTCTGATCGTGCTCCTTTGGGTATTAAATGCTAATGATGCAACTTCAGCTAACATTTCATCATCGATGGGTGTTCTCGAAATAATTCCTCCAACAGCCAGTGCACAGAGTTCATTGTTTTCAATAAAACCGGTAACGGATAGAAGTGCTGATAATGTTTCCTGATTTCCTTTTCTGTAAAAAAGATCGCAAACAAATTCCGTATTGATCTTCCCTTCAGAAAATTGATTATGAATTCGATTCAATTGATTTTCATTTAAATCTTGAAAACTCAGTGCATACCACGGCCCCCGGTCTTCCCGGTTTGTTACCAATCCTAAAAAAGAGTCTAAATCATCAATTGTGCTTTTAGCAAGGGCTTTCCATATTAGTGATGATGTCTCACCATCATAGAGATTCGCATACATCAGCAATTGTTCACTATTTCTCTTTGTAATGGCCTTCGCTACCTGCGGATATTCGGTTTTAATAATTTCTGACCTTTGGAGCGGTTCACTGTCACTGCAGGATATAGAAAAACAAAGAGCAATGAATGTGATTAAAATTAATTTGGGGAGTTGCATGATATTGTATTTAATGGAATAAATTCGTTACTTGCACATATATCTTACAGTAAATAACAGTTCCTATGGATAATGCACAATTAACCCGAAAGCAGAAAGAGTTTTTCGATTACATCGTCGATTATAAGAAAGAGTATGATGTTTGGCCAACCTACAGAGAAATTGCTGAAGCTTTTAATTATAAATCACCCAATAGCGTTACGCAAAACATACAGGCTCTTCTTAAAAAGGGTTTTCTTATTAAAACGGATGAAGATGAATATGATATCCATCCGGAGCATGATGAACTCCTTGGCCTGAAAAAACAGGATGGAATACCCGTCAGGGGACTCATTGCAGCCGGTTACCTGCAGGAAGCCGTTGAAGCGGATTTAGGTAAAATTACCCTGGAAACCCTCTTCCCGAACATGGACAGTATGTTTGCACTTCGTGTGGCCGGGATGAGCATGAAAGATGCGGGAATTTATGATGGTGATTTTGTGCTTCTGATGGACAGTGATGTTAAGAATGGAGATATAGGTGCCGTTCTTTACAATGGGGAAACCAGTTTGAAAAGAATTTTTTATGATGATCACGTTCTCCGTCTGGAACCGGCAAATGAAGAATATGATGCAATCATAGTTGAACCGGATGTTTTTGAAGAGGTTCAGATTATTGGCAAATATATTGGCCATGTAAACAGAAACGGCATTCACAGAGGTGTATCCTCCAGGAAAGCAAGCTGATTTCTGTTTGCGCCATCAAGTACCTTAGCAGAGATCAGATATAACAGCTTCAGTTACTGATACATATTAATTAGTCAAATGGATTCATATCTCGCAGCAGCCATACAGATGAATAGTCAGCCCGATATTGAGTTCAACCTAAATCAGGCTTATGAATTGACAACAAAAGCCGTAAATGAAGGGGCTGAATTTGTGGGCTATCCTGAAAACTTTTCTTTTCTGGGAGATTTAAAAAAACGCAGGGAAAATGTTGAACTGATCGCCGAAAAATCATATCCATTCCTGCAGCAAACCGCCCGTGAATTTGGTATATATCTATTAGGCGGCAGTTATCCCATGCCTGCCGGTAATAACAAAAACTACAACCGAAGTGTACTCTTTGGCCCAAAGGGAGAGCAACTGGCTTTATACGATAAAATCCACCTGTTTGATGTGAATTTACCGGGCGGGGAAAGTTATTTAGAGTCAGACTATGTGGAACCGGGTAAAAATCAGATTGCAGTTCACTCATCAAATACTATAGGTACTATCGGGCTCACTATCTGTTATGACCTGAGATTCCCGGAATTATACCGGAAAATCATGGAAGAAAACGCAGATGTCCTGACGGTTCCGTCCGCTTTTACAGAAACTACCGGGAAAGATCACTGGACCACCCTTTTACGCGCACGAGCCATAGAAAATACAGCTTATGTTTTTGCCCCTGCACAAACCGGCCTTCACGGAAAAAGCCGGAAAACTTATGGTCATGCCTCTATTATTGACCCCTGGGGTAAAGTTCTAGCTGATGCAGGAACAGGTACCGGAATTATAATTGCAGAAATTTCCCCGCAAAAAATATCTGAAGTCAGAACTCAAATACCCTCTCTTAAACACCGGGTACTGTAGTAGTCAAAACTCTCTATTATTTCAAAATCGTTTCGTCCAGAATATCCAGGCTGGAAAACACATACCTGTTCGACCAGTTGATGGCCAGATAAACTGAAAGGATTGTACCTGAAAATATTGCCAGCATAATCATAATCTGATACATAATGGCGGTCATCGGGGAGCTGCCGCTTAATATTTGACCGGTCATCATTCCGGGCAGAGATACCAAGCCAATTGTTGCCATCGATGCAAGAGTTGGATTTGCCGATTTTTTGAGTGCACTTTGATAAAAAGGGAAAAGTGCCTCTGACCGGGTTGCTCCGGCTGTCAGATAAAAATGATATCGCTCCCGATGATCCTTTAAACTGTAATAAAAGTCGTTAACACCAATCACATTACTGCGCAGACAATTTCCCAGTACCATACCCGTAACCGGAATCGTGTATTGTGCTTCAAGAAACTTTGGCAGCTGGATCACCAATTCCAGAAAAAACAGATCAATTAATATAATGCCGAAAAACGTAGCCCCGAATACCGGCAAAATCAGAGACCATTTTCGATTTAACTCACTCCGGTCGATGGTTGCAAAATCGGCAAAAACGACCATGATCATAATCCATACAAGGTTTACCCATGCATTATCATATTCAAAAAGATACTCAAGATAATACCCTACAAATAATAGCTGCAGAGTCATTCGAATGGTGGCAATAGCTAATTTTTTATTTAATCCGGTTTTATACCACCATAATATCAGAGCAGGAATAATGAGGCTTAAAAAGCCAATGCCAAGCTGCCACCATGAGAGTTCTATGATATCCACGATCAGGCTAATTTATTAATTTCGATGACCCGGCTGCAATTTTCCAGCCATACAGGATCGTGTGATGTTGATATAACGGTGAGTCCGGAGTCTTTTAAAAGCATTTTAATTACTTTTTTGACTGAATTCTCGTCCAGAGCCGATGTAGGTTCGTCCAGGAAGAGAACAGATCTTTCCAGAAGGATACAGATAGTTAATCCAATACGTTGCCTCTGTCCTGTGGATAAATCACGGAAATTTTTATCCAGCATGGAAGATTCAATTCCCAGCTGATCTAATACCGAATGCAATCTTTTTTTTGAAAGCCGGATAGAACCATTGTTCCTGAATCCAAAGGGAAATTCGATCACCTCACGAACAGAGTCAGAACCAAGGTTCAGATCCTGAGGCAACCATGCACACTCACTGCGAAGCTCTTTCGTGGTTTGAACATCCAATTTTTTCTTTTTAAACAATATTTTTCCGTCATCAGGCTGTAGAAAACCCATTAACATTTTCAGAATTGTGGTTTTTCCGGAGCCGGATTCCCCTTTAAATGCAATCTTTTCACCACTTGAAATGTCCACTGAAAAATCCTGAAGAATCTTTTCAGAACCAAAATTGAATGTAACATTATCAACTCTAAACAACTGATACCCCTCTATACAATTCTTCTTAGTGTCATGTCAACCGTAAACCCGCAAAGTTTTAATTCATTTTTTTGATGGTCTCCAGCCTGCCATTTGCACCTTTACGGGCTTCATGAAGCTGTGAATCTTTAATCCAGGCACGTCCACCATCGTGCTGAAGTTTTTTTCGGTTTTTGTAAGTAAAGGCCTGCTTATGTAAATCCGGTAGTTTGCTCATTGTTTTTTATTTTCAAAATACATTATAGATAGATGAAAAAACACTGTTTTCATCTTTTTGAATTAATATAAAAAGCCATATCTTTCACGTCTATCAAAAAAAGCAAAAAATTTTAAGTTATAAACCAATATGTACGCTATCGTAAAAATCGGCGGGCATCAATACAAAGTTGCTGAAGACCAGACCATTTTTGTAAACCGCTTATCTTCAGACAACGAAAAAGTAACATTTGAAGATGTACTTCTTGTAAAAGATGCCAAAGGAAAAGTTAAGGTTGGTAAACCAACAGTGAAAGGCGCCAAAGTTGAAGCCACAATTGTTGAACACCTTAAAAGTGATAAGGTTATCGTATTTAAGAAGAAGAGAAGAAAAGGATACAGGGTAAAAAACGGACACCGGCAGCCTATTACCCAGATTAAAATTGATAAAATATCATAATCAATAAGCATTAATTATTATGGCACATAAGAAAGGACAAGGATCCACAAGAAACGGTCGCGATTCGGAATCGAAACGCCTCGGTGTGAAAAAATATGGCGGCGAAGTTGTTCGTGCCGGAAATATTTTAGTACGCCAGCGCGGTACGAAATTTCACCCGGGTGAAAATGTTGGACGAGGCGGTGATGACACACTTTTTGCACTCACCGATGGTAAAGTATTATTCAGAAAGCGCGGAAACGGTCGTAAATATGTTTCCATAGAACAAGAAGTCTAATATACTTTTTACTGAAATTTAAGCCTCAATACTTACCGGTATTGAGGCTTTTTTTATATCTTTTGATTATGAATTTTATCATCCCCGAATTTCCTGACCTGCAGTTTGGTACGCTCTTTTGCATTGGAAGAAATTATGCAAAGCATGCTGTTGAAATGAAAAGTGATCTACCTGAAGAACCTGTCGTTTTTCTCAAACCCAGAAGCAGTTTGGTTTTTGATGACGGCCCGATTCTGCTTCCGGAGCGATCCGGCGATGTTCATCATGAAGTGGAATTGGTTGTATTAATTGGTTCTGAATTAAAAAACGCAGACCCGAATGAAGCAAAAAAAGCAATCAAAGCTATTGGGATCGGGTTAGATCTAACCGCCCGCGACATTCAGGCTGATGCAAAGAAAAAAGGACTTCCTTGGTCTCTTGCAAAAGGGTTTGATACATTTGCCCCATTAGGTAATCTTGTACCCTATAACGGGCAAACAGACTTACAAAATCTGTCGCTTAAAATTCGTATAAATGATGAAATTCGCCAGGAGGGAAATACAAAGGATATGATTTTTCCGGTCACTGAACTTTTATCCTATCTTTCTCACCAATTTACACTGCATCCCGGTGATTTAATTTTTACGGGTACTCCTGAAGGGGTTGGACCCGTTTACAGGGGTGATAAGATTTTTGCTTCGCTGCAAAATGATCTCTCAATTCTGGAAATTGATGTTCAAGGCTAAACAATTTATACCGCTATTATTAATATTTCTTCTGGCAGGAGCAGAAATTACCCGGTCGCAGATTGCTTCCCTTCCGGCTGATTCGGTTAACTATCTCTGGCCTACAAATGCCAGTCATTACCTTTCATCCACTTTTGCAGAAACACGGTCTGCCCATTTACATGCCGGCCTTGATATCCGCACCTGGGGGCGCGAAGGTTATGATGTTTTTGCCACAAGGGATGGTGTTGTATACAGAATAGGGATAGGACCGAGCGGTTATGGAAATGTGATCTATTTAAAGCATAAGGACGGCTCCTTTTCCGTGTATGCTCATTTAAATCGATTTGAACCCGGCCTCCAGGCATTTGCCGACTCCATCAGATTAAAAGATTTTTCGTTTGAACTCGATAAACATATTGCAGATGAGCAAATCACCTACCATCAGGGTGATGTAATTGGATATTCTGGTTCTACCGGAGTAGGTCCGCCGCATCTGCATTTCGAGCTCAGAACTCCCGATTTCAAACCTTTCAATCCCCTTCTTACAGATTTAAAAGTGGATGATTCATTACCTCCCAGATTCTCACAAATGGGAATAGAATATTTAAATCCTGAAACACTACGACTGGAAGGACACTCTATTTTGTCGGCAAATCATTCGGGTGAAATTACCGATTTTGGTAAAATTATTGTCAACGGACCCATTGGTTTATCGGTAAATGTTCACGACAGGGCCAACAGAACTCCTAATGCTTACGCTGTTTACTCCCTTGCAATGATCCATGAATCTGATACTCTTTTTTATTCTGAGGCGGACCATTTCTCATACAGCCAGGCTGGGCACATGTTTTTAGATCGTTCTTACCCAATCCTGGCCAAGACCCGCAGCGGTTTTCAGCGTCTGTATGTTGTGGAGGGGAATCAACTTCCTTTTTATAAAAAAACGGAAGATCAGGGAGTATTGACATTACCCGATGGCCGGTATCCCATTCGAATTGTTGCTTCCGACATTTATGGGAATCGATCGGAAGCAGAAATTGAAATTCAGTTTGAAAATATTAAAAACGAACTCCGCCCTGTTCAATATGTGCCAGCTTACCCGGCAAATTCTGATTTCGAGGGAAAAATAATCACTTCTCCATCTAGGCCTGTAATATCAAATGATCTTTCACTGTTCGCGGCTGCCGGCGAACCTCAAAGAGCATATGTAAGCAATGAATACAGCGGTATAGTAAACCGTTCATACTTAGATCAAGTTAAGCTGAATCCAAATTCCACATTAAGCCTGAATTCATCCGATCAAAAATTATGGATCCGGTTTCCAAAAGAAGCAATCTATGATACACTGACTCTTGACTTAACCATGACAAACAGCCCTGAGTCGATCAATTTTTCATTTACCCCAGACAGGCTACCTGTACAGGAATCAGTTTACTTCAATTATATTCTTCCCGACTCACTCTCTGAAAATGATAAACTCGCACTTTTTTCCATTGATAAATTCAGAAACAGACTCACTTTTATGAATTCTGTCAATTCGCATGGTATCATCAGTGCAGAATTAAAAGAGATCAGCAGTCTGAAACTTATGGAAGATAATATAGCCCCCTGGGTTGGAAGGCCACGGTTTGATAAAAATTTAGGGGGTAACCATATTCTTGTAGTACCGGTAAAAGATAATCTCACAAAAATTGACTATCGCCGCTCTGTGATTTTAATAAACGGGAAAAGAGGTATTGTGGAATATGATCCCGAGGATGATTTGCTCATCTATTACCATCCTGAGTTTATCCCGTCAGAAAGTAATGAGGTGGAAATCTCTGTATACGACGGCGTGGGCAATAAAACTACCCGGAAATTAACCGTAATGTTTTCCGGCTAAACATAAGCAATACAGCTAATCTCAATTAATACGTTTTTAGGCAGG
>JBBDMD010000210.1:0-1896 GCA_040878515.1 Balneolaceae bacterium
TTTAACGCCCATCGTATATACAGAAGTTGTGGACATCGGCGTAAAGCTGACTATCCGGCACCTCTCCCACGCCAGGAAGCGCAGAGGGCTTACTCAATTGATCTGGGAAGATATTCTGGATCAATTTGCCGGAGAGAATACCATTGACTTTGCCTACCAGACCCTGCGTATCTATCAGAATCAGATTGAAGGGAAACCGGAACTCAGGGGATAATCAGTTTTCCGGAATTTTTAATACAGGTTACTTTGGAATCGGCTGAATAAGTGCAGGATCGTTCTGTGATGGGTCATTAACTCTTTTATTAACCCTCAGCACAGATAAATCGGTCAAAAGAAAAAGAGATTTGGCATCTTTCAGCAGGTCTTCCGTTTTATGAACTGACTGAAGCCATTTGTGAGAGATTGTCTTATTCAGCATAAGCGGCATGGATTCCGACATTGGCTGAATCAAAGCATTGGAGGATGTGGTTATAAATTGGAAATAGGGCTCTTCATTTGTGTATTTAACTGCGGCAATGCTCATGAAGGGTTCGTTCAGCATGCGTACAAAAAATGGATGATCACTTTCTCTTTTTTCCTTCCAGACATAAAATCCGCTTATGGGAATTACACACCGGCCGGTTTCTTTCGATTTTAAAACGTCAGGTACATCATCAATTGATACAGAACCCGTCTGTTCTTTATCATGCAGTCCTTTACCCCATCTTAAATGATTGATCCTGGGGGCATCGTCCTCCATGGATACTGCAGGAAGCTGCTGGCCTATTGAGAGGTTGTAGTGCGCTTCAAACATCTGCTCTCTTTTACTTTGTATACCAAAATAGTTTTCTACATCTTTCTTGCCTGCAAAAAATGCGACTCGTTTAATCATATCAAAAAATTTAATTACTGAAATATTCTGCTGTCCAAGATAGTATAATAAATGAAAAATATTTGACAGGCTAAATGAATAGTGAGAATGAAATCCATCTTTTATAATAAATCTGAAAAAAGAATAAGAGGTGGATGGAGAATTTGTGTCGTTACACTAATTGCTTTTTTGTGTATGCTGCTGATTGCAGCATTAACGAGCGAACAATCACTGCTTACGATTTTCCTGGCCGCAGGTATCCTTTTGTTATTATGGTTTTCGGCCAAACACATTGATAAACGGCCATTTTCGGAATACGGATTCTGGTTTTCTGCAGGGTGGATTAGAGATTTTGTTGCCGGAAATATTATCGCCGCAACAGGAATGGCATTTATCGTTGGCTTAAATGTCTGGATGGGTTGGATCGTGATAACCGATTACCGGTTTACTTTCACAAATTTCGATTTTGTATATGGACTATTGGGTATACTGGCGGTAATGACGGCAGTAAGCTTATGGGAAGAAGCATATTTCCGTAGTTATCTGATACTTAACATCAAAGAATCTGTACCTGATAAATGGGTAGGAAAAAGGGGATCTGTAGCGGCGGCCGTACTTTTTTCGTCTGTTTTCTTTGGCCTGGTTCATCTTGGCAATCCAAATTCATCATGGATTTCAACAATGAATATTTCTATTGCTGGATTGGTGTTTGCTTATCCTTATATTATAACCAAGAGTATAGCGATACCTATTGGAATGCATCTCTCCTGGAACTATTTTCAGGGAGCTGTATTTGGTTTACCGGTTAGTGGTACACATTTTGATCAGGTTATGATGGGAGTTGACGTCACCGGTCCTGAAGTATTTACAGGTGGAAATTTTGGTCCTGAGGCCGGAGTAGCCGGTTTATTGGGATTTGTAGTTTTATTAGGACTGACTGAATTTTATATCATCCTGTTTTATAAGAACAAATCTGCTGAATCGTTATAACAATGCAGGTTTTATATTGAAAATTGTCACGATGTATGATTGAATCGTGAATTTAT
>JBBDMD010000211.1:0-1890 GCA_040878515.1 Balneolaceae bacterium
TAGACCTTTTTTGCCCTCCGGGCAAAATTGTCATTGTCAATGACAATTTTGGGTTTAAATCGGACAGAGGCTTAATAAAAAACCCCGGCTGTTGACCGGGGCTTTTTAATCCCGAGAGGAGTATAACTTTTACTGTTCGGATATATAAATCCGGATTATGCAGCAAGAACTTTGGAAACCTGTTCGGCAGCTTCTTTTAACAACACTGCAGAAATCACGTTTAGATCACTATTGTCAATAATCTCTTTTGCTTCTACTGCATTGGTTCCCTGCAACCGCACAATGATAGGGACATTTTCTACTTTTTTGGCAATTTCAGGATCTTTAATGGCCTCAATTACGCCATTAGCTACCCGGTCGCAACGTACAATACCGCCAAAGATATTGATCAGGATCGCTTTCACGTTGGGATCTTCAAGGATAATTCTGAAACCGTTTTTTACCGTATCCACATTTGCCCCACCACCAACATCCAGGAAGTTTGCAGGTTCGCCGCCGGAAAGTTTAATGATATCCATGGTGGCCATTGCAAGTCCGGCTCCATTTACCATACATCCCACATTTCCGTCCAGTTTGATGTAGTTTAAACCGAATTTGGAAGCTTCCAGTTCAATCGGATTCTCTTCTGATTCGTCCCGAAGTTTGGTGAAATCTTTGTGACGATACATAGCATTGTCGTCGATTGTGAACTTGGCATCCAGGGCCATTACATCTCCTTTGGGTGTCAGAACAAGCGGGTTTATCTCTACCAGGCTGGCATCTGTTTCAACATAGCAGTTGTAAAGAGCAGCAATAAATTTAACAGCTTTTTTAAAGGCGTCACCTTCAAAGCCAAGTGCAAAGGCAAGCCTTCGGGCCTGGTTGGGCTGCAGCTCCATACCGGGCTCTATCCACTCTTTAACAATTTTTTCAGGTGTTTCCTCAGCCACTTTTTCGATTTCTACTCCTCCTTCGGTAGATACCATTATTACATTTTTACTTTTGGCTCTGTCGAGAAGAATACCGAGATAGAACTCTTTTTCAATATCAACGCCATCGGTTACGTAAATGGTTTTTACTTTCTGGCCTTCGTCACCGGTTTGAATGGTGACCAGTGTATCACCCAGAAGAGATTCTGCGGCTTTTCTAACTTCATCAATTGATTTACAAAGAATTACCCCTTTTGCATTATTCTTAACGGTTCGCCCTTTTCCGCGCCCGCCTGCGTGTATCTGGGCTTTTACAACAAAAAGGGTTGTACCCTTGGCTTTCATCTCTTCAGCAGCCTTTACAGCGTCTTCAACTGTTGTTGAAGCAACTCCATCAGGAACAGCTACGCCATAACTATTTAATATTTCTTTCGCTTGATACTCGTGAATTTTCATATTTCCTGTGGTTAATCAGTCAACTTTTAGATTTGATTATAAGGCTACAATAATACCTAAACTGGGAAGCAAATAAAAGTACGCGATTATCAAAAAAATGTAAGGAATAGCTAAAATCTGTCTCATACTATAAACCAACAGATAATAGATAATAGAATGAGACGAAGAAGAGGGAGAAATAAAAATTTGTACTATGTGGAAATCAGGGTAGCAGGGAGGGTTCCGTTATTTGTACGACCGATATTTACCCGGAAAATAGTGGATGCTTTAAAATGGAGTTGTGATAAACGCGGCCTTCGGATTTATGACTATTCGGTATTGCCCGACAGAATTCTGTTCCTTGCAAATACCGCGTGGGGGGCTTTGCCGGAGGTTTTGGAGTCTTTTAAATCTTTTACCTCGAAAGCGGTGATGCTGATTTTAAGGAGAGGAAAGTCAAACCTGGAATTTTCATGGATGTTTTCAGTATTCCAGGACTACGGGCCGAAGAACAGGCCGGAGGGTGTTCATATCTGGGAAGAGGCAG
>JBBDMD010000212.1:0-1888 GCA_040878515.1 Balneolaceae bacterium
GGAATGTTGCCGCTAACCTTAAAATCCGTATCCGGATTTCTGGAAAGAAGCTGATTCAGCGTAATTTTTGCTTCTGTTAAAATATTTTGTTCACGTATAAGGGCTGCCCTGTCTGCACTCAAATCAGACCGGGCCTGAAGAAGCTCATATTCCGAACCTGATCCCAGGTCTACTTTCGTCTCTTCTATTTCAATACGTTCCAGAGAAACTTCAACCGTATTTTGAAGTACATTCAGCTGTTCACTCAGCCGTATGATGTTATAGTAAGAATTAATGATTTGGCTCACCAGCAACTCTGCATCCAATCGAAAAGATTGCTCACCCATTTTTTCCAGTTCTGTAAGCCTGTCGAAGGCGGCAAACATTTGCAGCCCGTCAAAAATTGTCCAGTCCAGATTTATCGCCGCATTTCTAACGCTGCTTCTGGCACCACTTGTGGTTCGTGATTCTCCGCCTGCTTCAAATTTACTGTCTTCAACCCGTTCGGTCTGAGAAGCCGAAAGTTCTATAGCCGGTAAAAAACCGGCATTTCCAAGTGTCCGGTTATTTGAAGCGATTTCGAATTCATTTTGTGACAGCTGAATACCATAGTTGTTATTCAAACCAATCTGTATGGCTTCCTCTACGGTAAGTACATCCTGCGAGTGAACAAACTGAATTCCTGTAATTAAAAAAAAGACAAATGTTAGAGTAAAGGTTTTCAATGAGTTGACAAGGTTGCAGGTTCAAGTTCTTCGGCCTCTTTGGCCCGTTTTTCAATATTTCGCGTTTCACTTTTATCCGATGAGAGGTAAGAGTAAATAGCGGGAATCACGTACAGGGTAAAAAAGCTGCCGATCAATAACCCGCCTACAACTGCTATACCCATGGAAGAACGGCTTTCCGAGCCGGCTCCAAGTGCAAGTGCAATGGGTAAAATCCCCAGTATTGTTGAAATGGTAGTCATCAAAATGGGCCTGAACCGCACTGCAGATGCATCTAATATGGCGTTCATCACCGACATTCCCTGTTCCTGTCTCTGATTGGCAAATTCAATTATCAAGATACCGTTCTTGGCAATCAGGCCGATGAGCATAATAGCCCCGATCTGACTAAAAATATTGAGTGTCTGATTAAAATACCAGAGCGACAGAAAAGTACCGAACAAGGCAAGCGGTACGGTAAAGAGTATGATAAAAGGATCCCGGAAGCTTTCGAACTGTGCCGCAAGTACCAGGTAAATCAATACAAGGGCGAGTATAAAAATGAATATCAGGCTTGAAGCGCTCTCTGCAAAATCCCTGGATGGACCGCTCAGATCCGTTATAACCGATTCCGGCAGTATCCTGGCGGCAATGGCATCCATGGCCTCAATACCTTCGCCAATTGTGTAGCCCGGTGCAAGCTGTGCCGATATGGTAGCCGATTTAAACCGGTTAAATCGATATAACTGGGGCGGACTGCTCTGTTCGGAAACAGTTACCAGGTTATCCAGCTGTATTAATTCCCCGCTCTGATTCCTTACGGATATGGTTTTCAGATCGATAGGTTCATTCCGGCTTTCCCGTTCCATCTGTCCGATCACCCAGTACTGTTTGCTGTCGATGATAAAATAGGCAAACCGCGTTCCGGATAACGATAGCTGAAGGGTTTGAGCAATATCACGAACGGAAACACCCAGTGTCCGGGCCCGGTTTCGTTCAATTTCAACCCGCAGTTCCGGACGGTTAAACTTCAGGTCAACATCTGCAAAAGCAAAAACAGGATCCTGGTTCACTTCTTGTAAAAATGGATTGATCACTTCTTTGAGCTGATCCAGAGTCTGTGTTTGCAGCACATACTGTACCGGCAGCCCTCCACGCCTGTTACCAATCGATTGCGGCTGTGATACAAATGTTTGTGCACCTGT
>JBBDMD010000213.1:0-1879 GCA_040878515.1 Balneolaceae bacterium
TACCACGAAAGGTTCTGCCGGGTGAGATGCAAACCCTGATGCCCTGGCAGATGTATGGAGGTATGAGTGAGGAAGATCTGGGAGCGATTTATGAATATTTAAGAACAATTCCGGCTGTTGAAAACATTGTAGTACGATTTACTCCACCGGGATAAACAGCGGATTCCAATGGAGTCAGGATACAACCATTCTATAGTATTCGAGGTTATCCAGGACAGCTCCCGTTCCACGTACCACGGCTGTCAGAGGATCTTCCGCTATGTGAACGGGCAGATCCGTTAAGTCTGTAATTCGTTGGTCCAGATTTTTCAAAAGGGCACCGCCGCCGGCAAGAATTATTCCCCGGTCAAGAATATCTGCGGAAAGTTCAGGAGGAGTTTTCTCCAGGGATTTTACAATCGCATCCACTACGGCATTCACAGAAATTGAAATGGCTTCCCGCACTTCAACGGAAGAGATCAGCAGAGTTTTGGGAATACCATTAACCAAGTCGCGCCCTTTGATATTCATCTCGAGTTCTTCGTCAAGCGGAGCGGCTGAGCCAATTTCGCACTTAATTTTTTCGGCTGTTCGTTCACCAATCAGCAGGTTGTGATTACGCCGGAAATAGTCAATGATATCACTTGTAAACTTATCACCCGCCAGGCGAACAGACTGAGCGTGGACAATTCCGGAGAGTGCAATAACTGCAATTTCCGTTGTACCTCCGCCTATGTCAACAATCATATGTCCCGAGGGCTCGTGCACATTCAAACCCACTCCAATGGCAGCAGCCATGGGTTCTTCTACCAGGTAAACCTCTTTAGCACCTGCATTTTCGGCACTGTCGCGGACAGCCCGTTTTTCTACATCAGTAATACCGCTGGGTACACAGATTACAATCTGCCGGGTAGTGGAATACCATTTTCGTTTCACACTTTTAATCATACCGCGAATCATATGCTCAGCTGCTTCAAAATCAGCAATTACGCCATCGCGAAGCGGTCGAACCGTATGGATATTCTTGTGGGTCTTTTCATGCATCAACCAGGCTTTTTGCCCAAAACTTACCGGTGTTCCCTGGTTGTTGAAAGCCACAATGGAGGGCTCACGAAATACAATTCCGTTACGTTTGGATGAGATCAGTGTATTTGCAGTTCCCAGGTCAATAGCAATATCGTTATAAAAGAGATCGAACAAGCCTGCTTTTTTTTCAACCTTGTGCAAGTTTCCATTGGTATAATGTGAATTTTTAACAGTAGCTGGTTCCATGATCCGGGAATTTTTTTAAATAAGAGTGGTTAAAATGCTGATATTGCTAAATAATCTTGCTTCTAATAGTAAAGAGTAGAGATTACCGGAAATGTTACATTAGATGAGTGTATGTTTATTTCGATAATTGTGCCTGAGTGTAACTGATGAATTAACGGTATCGGTGTCATTTTTTATGTAACATAAAAGTGCAGGTATCGTAAATTTATTACTATAAAGGGCGTTTGTAAAAAAAATTTTATCCATTACCATATCAAAATTTTATGTCTAAACGTATATACACTGAAGATGAGGTATCCCGGCTGATACGTCGTGCAGTAGAGCTTGAAGCTGAACGATCTGTATTGAAAGGAGAACATTCAAGAGCAGGATTGTCGATCACAGAACTTGAACAGATTGCTGCTGAATCGGGAATTGACCCGGAATTGATACACCAGGCCTCCAAAGAATTGGATACAGAGAGAACGAATTTTGATTCGGCTAAAGATGAGAAAGCCGTTGTTAAAAAAGAGGAAATTGTTTGTGAGAGATGGATTGATTTTCAGCCAGACAGTAAAATTTTTGATGATCTGGTAACCGAACTGAATCATAAATACGGCACATCTGATAAAGATATCAATTGGTGGGA
>JBBDMD010000214.1:0-1421 GCA_040878515.1 Balneolaceae bacterium
TTCCAAACCTGATGATAAATATGAGACCTCAGCGGTCAGACGGGACTACAGTTTTTTTCTATTATTGAACTTCTCGAATACCCGAATGATTTGTATCTTTCATGGTTTACAGGAATTCCAAAATAACAACCGGGTTTGCAAAATCATATCATCATCCGCGGCGCGCGCGAACACAACTTAAAAAACATCGACATTGACATTCCCCGTGAGAAACTGGTGGTTTTTACCGGCCTCTCCGGCTCGGGGAAATCCTCTCTCGCTTTCGATACGATATATGCCGAAGGCCAGCGGCGGTTCATGGAATCACTTTCCGCCTACGCCCGGCAGTTTCTGGGAATGATGGAGCGGCCGGATGTGGATTTTATAGACGGCCTCTCCCCGGTTATCTCCATTGATCAAAAGACAACCAACCGCAATCCCAGGTCAACCGTGGGTACCGTAACGGAGATTTATGATTTTCTGCGGCTGCTCTATGCCCGTATCGGAATTCCCTACTCGTATCTGTCGGGAAATAAGATGGAAAAACAGACCTCCGATCAAATTGTTGCCAATATTATGGAGATTGAAAAAGGCACAAAAGCATACTGCCTGGCGCCGGTTGTCCGCGGCAGAAAAGGCCACTACAGGGAGCTGTTTGAACAGATGCAGAAGCAGGGATTTGTGAGAGCCCGTGTGGATGGCGAAATGATTGACCTTGAGGGTGAAATAAAACTGGATCGCTATAAAACACACAACATTGAAATTGTTGTAGACCGCTTTGTAATCTCACCAACCAGTGAACAACGAATTTCAGAAAGTGTTCACCTTGCCATCGAAATGGCCGACGGAAACCTGATTTTGGGCATCCAGACGGAAAACGGAATTGTGGACCGGGTTTTTTCAAAAAACCTGTATGATCCCGAAAGCGGGCTCTCTTATGAAGATCCTGCCCCCAACCTGTTTTCATTCAATTCGCCCTATGGAGCCTGCAAAACCTGTAACGGACTCGGGTACCGGTATGATGTAAGCCGGGAACTTGTTATTCTGAATCCGGAAAAGACAATTAATGAAGGGGCCATCCGGTTCCTGGGTGAACCCAGGGATATTTTTATATTTAAACAGATGCAGGCTGTTCTACATTCTGTGAATCATGATTTTGATACCCCAATTGAGAAGTTTTCGGAAGAAGCAATGGACCTTCTGTTTGACGGCGGCGGCGACCAGAAATTTAACGTGAGCTACGACTTTAAAAATAGCAATGTTACCTACAAACATAAGTTCGACGGATTGCGAAACATCATCAGGGAGCAGTACGAATCGAGCAAGTCGAACAAACAGCGCGACAAAGCGAAGGCTTTTCTTACCAAGGTAACCTGCCCTACATGCGGCGGCGGACGGCTTAGTAAAGAAGCTCTCTCCTATAAAATTGACGGATACACAAT
>JBBDMD010000214.1:1521-10954 GCA_040878515.1 Balneolaceae bacterium
CAGCGTGATAATATCAAACTGATCCGTTCTCTGGAAACGCTGCGGGACCTTGGAAACTCCGTGATTGTTGTGGAGCACGACCGCGAAACCATCGAGCATGCAGATTATGTGATTGACCTTGGGCCGGGTGCCGGAACGGAAGGCGGTTATATTGTAACAGAAGGAACACCCGAAGAACTGGATAAAAATGCATTGACCACAAAATTTCTGCGCGATGAAGAGTTTATTCCCTATCCCGAAAAACGAAGGAAAGGATCAGGGAAAAAACTTCGTATCAACGAAGCCCGCGGACACAATCTGAAAAATGTAACAGCGGATATACCCCTCGGTAAATTTATCTGTGTTACCGGTGTAAGCGGCAGCGGGAAAAGTACCCTTATTAATCAGACTCTTGGCCCGATTCTTTCGAATGAATTTTATAACTCGAAATCAGTCCCTCTACCTTATAAATCGATAGAGGGCCTGGAATCTATTGATAAAGTAATCTCTATCGATCAAAGCCCGATCGGCCGGACCCCACGCTCAAATCCGGGAACTTACACGAAAGTATTTGACCATATTCGCTCTCTTTTTGCTGAACTGCCGGAATCAAAAATCCGGGGATATGACCAGGGACGATTTTCTTTTAATGTAAAAGGCGGGCGCTGCGAAACCTGCCGGGGCGACGGGGTACGGAAAATTGAAATGAACTTTCTGCCCGATGTCTATGTAACCTGCGAAACGTGCAACGGTAAGCGCTATAACAGGGAGACCCTGGAGATTCACTACAAAGGCAAAAATATATCGGATGTTTTACAGATGCCTGTAAGTGATGCGGTTGAATTTTTTGATTCCGTTCCATCCATCAAAAGAAAACTGGTAACCCTGAATTCAGTGGGGCTGGGATATCTGACTCTCGGGCAGTCGAGTACAACGCTGAGCGGAGGTGAGGCGCAGAGAATCAAGCTATCCCGCGAACTTTCTAAAATTGGAACGGGTGATACTCTGTATATTATGGACGAACCTACCACAGGACTTCATTTCCAGGATGTGCGTTTGCTGGTTGATGTAATTCAGCAACTTGTTGAAAAAGGAAACACCGTGATTGTAATTGAGCATAACCTCGACCTGATTAAAGCAGCTGACTGGGTGATTGATATTGGTCCTGAAGGCGGTGCAGAAGGAGGAGAAATTATAGCTGAAGGGACTCCCGAAGAGGTTGCCGAAAAAGAAAACAGCTATACCGGCCGGTATCTGAAGCAGGAATTCGAGCGCGAAAAAAATATGAAAGCTGAAAGTGTTTGATTACAAAATTGCACTCAATTAAAAATAGAAAAATTCGTTTGTCAACAGAGTGCATTCTGACTATTTTGTGGATCTGATGAAAAATAAGTTCTCATATATCTTTAATCCGGCAATTATTTCCATTCTGGTCGGTGGATTTCTTGCACAACTGGCCCTGCCCTTTTCTGCGACTGCAAAAAATCAGGCGTTTACGCAATGGCTGGATCATAATGTAGTCGCATCAGGCGGAGAAAATGAGGTTCATCTTCGTAATTCCATCAAGAATTTACCTCAGCACAGCTCCGATTTCAGAATGCTGCTGGATAAAGCAACAGTGCTTGTTAATTCTCATAAAGAGAATTTCAAAATACAGCCTTTTTTTCCTGTTGATGAAGAAAATGAAGTCTCTACGTGGTTAATTGGCCAGTGGAATGTTTTTCAACATCAAAAAACTACCAGCAATGCGGTAGTTCCCAAACTCACAAAAGTTCTTCAAAAATGGTTGCCCGATCTCTCAGGGCCGCATGCCTCCGGGTCTTCTGAAAATCAGATTTATAGCTTAACCGTACCGGTATTTCTATCACCACAAACTTTTGGTTTACAACAAAAACTCCTCTCTCCTTTTATCAGCGGCACAGCAATAAATGCCCCGTAAGTATACGTGTTTACTCTTTTCTATTCTATTTCAGATCAATAAATACATAATAAAATTATTTAGTTACCAAACGATATGAAAAAACAAAACAATGGTTTTAAGATAGGTACGATTGTCCTGTTTGTAGGGCTCACACTCTGGTACCTGTTTCCGACTGTACAATTGATGCTTGAACAGCGTCATATGGAAGACATGACCGAAAGCGAACTCATGCAGTATCAGGCTGAAAATGCTGAGAAACTTCAAAGCCTGAGAGAAAAATCTCTCTCCCTGGGCCTGGATTTGCAGGGAGGTATGTATGTAACGCTTGAAGTTGGAACTCCGCAGCTCGTACTCGAACTTGCCGGAGATTTTGCTGATGAAACACTTGAAGAGATCATCGACACCGCAGCAGAACGTTCTTATGAACAGCGTACAGATTTTATAGACGAATTTGTTGCTGAATTTGAAAGCAGAGACTCGCAGGCAATGCTAAGCCGGTATTACCGGTCGGATGCCCAAAATATTACCCGGGGGTCTACAAATGAAGAAGTCGCTCAATTCCTCCAAAATCAGCGTGATGAAGCGGTATCCCGGGCTATGGAAATTATCCGGTCGCGGGTTGATCGCTATGGAGTATCTGAACCCTCTATTCTGCAGCAGGGAGAGAGCCGGATTGTGGTTGAACTTCCGGGCGTGGACGATGAAGAGAGGGTTCGCGACCTTCTGAGGGGAACAGCCCGCCTTGAATTCAGGATGGCTGCCGAAACAGACGAAGTGAATAGGGCCAAAGAGCAAATCATTAATTATTTCGAACCCGGTAACCAGGAAAGTTCAGCAGAAGATACAGTTGAAACTGAAAATCAGACTAATCCCCTGCTTGAAGTACTGAATCCTCAGGCCAGAAGCCCCTATGTATTCGGATACGCTGCCGGACGTGACACCGCACGGGTAAATGAATTAATGTCGAGTGAAGATGTTCAGCGTCTGATCCCCAGAAATACGACACTTTTCTGGGGTGCAAGGCCATTTGCTGTTGATAGCGGAACCGAACTGTTTGAATTGATTGCGGTTCGGAGCCAGATCGAAATGACGGGTGATGTAATTACAGAAGCGCGTGTTGCATTTGATCCAACCACAAACGCAGCCGAAGTTTCTATGACCATGGATTCGGAAGGAGCAAGAATCTGGAGCCGTGTTACCGGAGCCAACATTGGTCGTCCCGTTGCCATTGTACTGGATGGATATGTAGAATCATACCCGACGGTACAATCAAAAATCAATAACGGCCGGTCTTCCATTACGGGTATTGGTGGTGTTCAGGAAGCAGAGGATTTGGTAAACATCCTTCTTTCAGGTGCCCTCCCCGCTCCACTTGATATAGTTGAGGAACGAACGGTTGGCGCCTCTCTTGGAGAAGCATCTATTCAGGCCGGCCTGTACTCCACCCTCTTTGGCCTCACGATAGTCGCCCTGTTTATGATCGCCTATTATCACGTGGGTGGTGGTATTGCTGACCTTGCCCTGATTCTGAATATCATTTTCATACTGGGTATTCTGGCGGCATTCCAGGCAACACTGACACTTCCGGGTATTGCGGGTATCGTACTGACCATTGGTATGGCAGTGGATGCGAACGTGCTGATATTCGACCGGATTCGTGAAGAGATGAGGGGCGGTAAAACGCTGCGTGCGGCCATTGATAACGGTTATTCCAATGCGATGAGTGCCATTGTTGATGCCAACGTAACCACATTCTTTGTGGCCATCATTCTGTACAGTTTTGGAGTTGGGCCAATTAAAGGGTTCGCCATTACGCTAATGGCAGGTATTGTAGCATCACTCTTTAGTGCTATTGTAATTACAAGAGTGATTATCGATTACCTCACACGCGATAAAACTAAAAGCGTCAGCTTCGGATAAACTTCACGAATTCAAAAAATTTAAACAAAAGGTATTATTATGAGATGGTTTGAAACACCAACATTCGATTTTATTAAAGGGCATCAAATTGCCTATTTCTTTTCGGGCACACTTATTGTGGGTTCCATCATTGCAATTTTAACCCTCGGCCTCAATTATGGCATCGATTTCAGGGGCGGAAAAGAATTTGTTTTCGAGTTTGAAAATCCTGTTAATGTAGTTGAAATCCGAAACGAATTAACCGAACCTCTTGGTTCCGTTCCTGAAATCAAACTCTTTGGTTCAACCAGTGAGATCCTGTTCAGAACGGATGCTGAAGGCGGAATTACTGAGACGCGCGATCTGATTTTAAATTCGTTCAGTACACTCTATCCGGATAACCCTGTTTCTGTTGAAAAAACAGAAGTTGTAGGGCCCAGATTTGCTGAAGACTTAAAAATGGGTGCCATCTATTCTATCTTTTTCGCAATGGCTGTGGTCTTTATCTATATCCTCATCCGGTTTAAAGGCTGGTATTTTTCGGCCGGAGCAATTGCAGCCCTGGCTCATGATGTTCTTATCGTATTAGGAATATTTACGATTATGGCTGAATTTGCTCCCTTTAATGTGAGTATTGATCAGGCACTGATTGCAGCTTTTCTAACCATTGTGGGTTATTCACTGAATGACACCGTAGTTGTGTTCGACCGTATCCGGGAAAATTCTATTATTTATAAAACGATGGATTTTAAGGATATGATTAATAAGAGCCTGAATGATACATTAAGCCGTACTGTAATTACATCAGTAACAACCTTGTTTGTAGTAACCGTGCTATTTATCTTTGGCGGTGAGGTGTTGAAAGGTTTCTCATTTGCGCTTGTTCTTGGCGTACTTTTTGGAACTTACAGCTCCCTGTTTATTGCAAGCGCGCTCGTTGTAGAGCTTCAGAAACGAGCCATGAAGGCAAAATCCTAACTTTAATAATCTAAAAAAGGTATTAAAATGAGTTTTAATGTTTCTGAACGCTACAATTGTGTAATCATTGAATTTAAAGGAAATGTAATGGGCGGCCCTGATGCGGTAAGCCTGAATGAACAGCTTCATGAACTTATTGAAAACGAGAAAACCAATGTTGTGGTAAATCTCGAAAAAGTAAAATTTATGAATTCATCAGGATTGGGTATGTTGATTGGTGCACTTACAACCATGAGAAAATCCGGCGGTGATTTACGGATTGCCAATGCAACCGACAAAATTGAAAGCCTGCTGATTATTACGAAGCTGATTTCAGTTTTCAAACACTATAAATCTTTGGATGAAGCAGTTGCATCATTTGAAGAATAATCGTCTATTATATTAATTTGAACTATTAATCAAAGGAGGTGTCTGTCGCCTCCTTTTTTTTGGAATCTATGCCTGTACGAATAATAATTGGAGCCCAATGGGGCGATGAAGGAAAAGGAAAAGTTGTTGACCTTTTAAGCGCAGATACAAATTATGTGGTTCGCTACCAGGGAGGAGCAAATGCCGGCCATACGCTCAAATTCGACGACAAAACCATTGTCCTGCATCTGATCCCTTCCGGAATGTTTAACGGAAATGCAAAATGCGTGATCGGCAACGGAGTGGTGATTGATCCCATCGCACTTGTTGAAGAGATTGGGGAAGTTCAAAAATTGGGCGTGAACCTCAAAGACAGGTTGTTCATCAGCAGCTCGGCCCATGTTATACTCGCATATCATAAAGTGCTGGATAAAGTGAAGGAAAAAAGCCGGGGTAGTGATGCCATAGGTACTACCGGACGCGGCATTGGCCCTGCTTATGTGAGCAAGGTATCCAGAATCGGTATTCGCATCAGCGACCTGCTGAACGAAGAGCTTCTTGAAGATAAAATCAGAAAAAATCTCTCTGATATTAATGCGGCCCTCGAACATGTGTACAACGAACCGGCTATCGATGCTTCTGAAATGATTGCATCCTTAAAACCGGCCATTGAGCAGATCAGGCCTTATATCTGCAATACAACTGAGCTGCTGCATGAAGCCCTTGCCGATCATCAATCTATATTATTGGAAGGCGCCCAGGGCAGCCTTCTGGATGTTGACCACGGAACTTATCCTTTTGTTACATCCTCCTCTCCCACTGCCGGTGGTGCTTGTTCGGGCAGCGGGATTCCGCCCCTGGCAATCACACATTCTCTAGGGATTACAAAAGCCTATTGTACCCGTGTTGGAAACGGGCCCTTCCCTACAGAATTGAACAATGAATTTGGTGAAAAACTCCGTAAAAAAGGCCAGGAGTTTGGGGCAACCACCGGACGGCCGCGACGGTGCGGATGGCTCGACCTGGTAGCCCTGAAGTATGCAGTGAGGCTGAATGGCATGAATGAACTGGCTCTTACCAAACTGGATGTACTTGACGATTTTGAGACAATTAAAGTTTGTACACATTATGAATTAAATGGAAAACTGACCCATACCTTTCCGCTTAATTCTGATCACGTTGACCAGCTGGTACCTGTTTATAAATCCTTTCCAGGATGGAACCAAACCACCCGGAATATTGATACGTTTGAAGAGCTTCCGGAAAAAGCACAGACCTATATTCAATTTATTGAGGAATTCACAGGAGTTTCATTCAATATTATTTCTACCGGTCCCAAACGCACAGAGACCATACTCCGTTAAGGCCTTACATGAACAATAAAACGCATTTTTCAGTACAATACCTGATCGAAAGTACTTCTGAAGATGAGGTTGAAAAAATTGCGCTGAAACTGTGCCTCGAACAGTCTGTAGAGATGCCGCTCAATACGGTACCCGACAGTGCCAAAGAATATATTGCACAACTTGATTCCCTGGAAAAAACAGGCAGCCGGCAGTGGATTTCAACGCTGATATTTTCAAAAAAACTGGTTGAAGATGATCCCACTCAATTACTGAACATCCTGTACGGTAACAGTTCACTCAAACCCGGAATAAAAGTACATGATGTGGATGATCATGCGTTCCGGGGAGTATTGAATGGGCCTGCATTTGGTATTGAGGGGATCCGCGGGATGCTGAATGCAAAAGGGCGGTCGCTGAGCTGCACGGCATTAAAGCCCGTTGGTTTAACGGTTACTGATTTTGCAGAGCGGGCCTATAAATTTGCAAGGGGCGGGATTGATATTATTAAAGATGACCACGGCCTTACGGATCAGCCCGCCGCTCCTTTTAAGGATCGTTTGATAGCCTGTGAACGCGCAATCAGAAAGGGTGAGCAAATCTCAGGAAAGAGAACGCTCTACTTTCCAAATATTACTACTTCGGCACTCAAAATCAGGGACCGGTTCGATCAGGCGGTTGAGTATGGTGCCGACGGGGTGTTAATTTGCCCTCAATTAACAGGCCCGGAAGTGATGCACGGGCTGGCCCGCCTGAATCAGATTCCTATTATGGCCCATCCCTCCTTTTCGGGAGCTTTTGTAATTCACGATAATCACGGATTTTCGCCTGAACTCTATTATGGCAAAATCTGGCGGGCATTCGGGGCGGATGCCATCATCTATCCGAATACCGGCGGAAGGTTCAGGTTTGATATCCATCAGTGTAAAGCCACAAACAAAGCATGCAGACATAATTTTTCTGATTTTAAACCGTCATTCCCAACACCGGCCGGTGGTATCAATCTGAATTCCATCCATAAATGGGTCGATGAGTATGACAGGGACACTATTTATTTAGTAGGCGGTAGCCTTTACCAGCATCCGGATGGAATTGAAAAAGCAACGCAGGAATTTCAAGCACAACTGAACCAAAATGAGCCATAAATCGACAGTTCTATCATCTGAACACTACTCGTGGAAAGATGTAGAGAAAAAAGAGTACAAAACGGATACGAACAATTTCAAAGATATCCACCGGTACTCACTGCTGGGTGATGAGATTGAAGACCTGAATTTTCATACCCGGTATTTTGAAATTCAGCCCGGAGGCTACTCCTCCCTGGAAATGCACCGGCACCCCCACAGCGTGGTCATCATCCGGGGCAGCGGATCAGTTATTCTTGATAATGAAATCAAGCCTGTAAAACTGCATGATGTGGTCTTTATCTCACCCAATACAATTCATCAATTTCATGCTGACAGGGATGACTACCTTGGTTTTTTGTGTATTGTAGATCGATACAGGGATAAGCCCATGATTCCCGACGATAAAACGATCCGGAACAGAATATCTTCAGATACAGTGCGTAAGAAAATTCAAAAATAGTGTTGAAAAGAAGTTCCAAATGGCTGTATATTTAAAGTCTTACTGAAAAAAGCGGGAATAGCTCAGGGGTAGAGCATCACCTTGCCAAGGTGAGGGTCGCGAGTTCGAATCTCGTTTCCCGCTCATTGTCAAAAAGCCTTTCAATTTATTGGAGGGCTTTTTTTTTATCCAGACGTGTTGGAAGGTCAATATGTTGAATGTTTATACCCGAAAGCAATTCTTCAACTTTCTTTTGGGATGAGCTGGACTATCAGCGCAAAAGTTCGGTAAAAGCCTGAACCGGTCTGCACGAAAGCTTGTTAATGGCCAACCCGGTTATTGATTTGATTCGATGATCTCTTCCACTTTTTCTTTGAGATCCAAAATATCTTCTATTGCCACAACCCACACCATTTCCAGCGTGATACCAAAATACTCATGAATAATGATATCTCTCAAACCGGCAATCTGGCGCCAAGGGATATCTGGATGATCTTCTCGAATTTTATCAGGCAGGTGCTTTACAGCTTCCCCGATAATTTCCAATCTCCGAAGAACAGCATCCTGTTTCTCTACATTTTCATAAAATTCTTCTTCCGAAACTCCATCAAGAAACCGCTTGATGTGATCAATACTTTCTAAAATGTCCTGAAGGTAAACATCAGGTTTTCTCTTGCTCATATCACAGGTTCTTCATCCCTCAGGATATCATCCTTCAAAGCAGGCTTGATGGCGTCATATTCAACGAGATCCACTTTCATCCCCAATGTGTCTTCCAGCTCCTGTTGAATACCGATAAACTCCAACAAACTGATCTTTTTGTCAATTTTGACAAGCAGATCCAGATCATTCACTACAGACTCACCTCGCGCCGATGACCCGAAGATTCCGGCTTTTTTAATGCCGTACTTATGAAGGATCGGTCTGATTTTCTTTTTTATGTTTTCGAGGTTATTCATGATTCTGATTTGTCATTACTACAAAGTCTAATATAACAAAAGTAACGTGAATTTAACTTTCAGATATGTACAAGTGCTAAGTGCCATTAACGGCCCGGAGTTTATACTGCGCGTGGATTAAGTTTTCTTAGAAGTAGAAAAATTAATTCCTTAAAATTAAATTCGATCACACCCCGTCCGCGTCCACTTTAAAACGCCTTGGTGACCTGTTGTTTTTAAATAAATACAATCCGGCATGTGGAAAAAGACTATCGAGGACTTACCCCATCTTTTGTGTGATTTATTCGTTTGATGCTCTACATTCTTTTTTGTTTGTCCAAGAACTTCTATAGAGATACACTTCAGAGAGTTCCATTGTGTGGACACAAGGTTGCAATATTAAAATGAGATCCTTCCTCATCCCGTCAGAAAAACACTGCCGGAATTCGTCAGGATGACAT
>JBBDMD010000215.1:0-10889 GCA_040878515.1 Balneolaceae bacterium
GGATTATAAACAGTCCGCCCAAGAGAATTCCGGGTTAAAGGGGTGATCTCTTGATTATCCGGGGAGTATAAAACAAGGTTTTGATACCCGTCATTTTGCTGAACAGCAGCAATATTTGAGTTTTCAGGGTGCCAGGAAGGATCCGATAGTCGGCGGCTATTCGAAATCTGATTGTGCTCCTTTGTATCTAAATTATAAATATAAAGATCCTGATAAACCTCACCTCGAATGTTCTTTTCAGCCTTACTATAGGCAATTCGAGAACCATCCGGAGAAAACGAGAATCGATTGCTGATAAAATCGAGTGATGAGTTGGACGAGAAACCATGGGAAATACGATAATTCTGAGCGGAATCGAGCTGATGAAGGCCGTCAAGGGTTTCGATTTCTATTTCAGTACTATCTTTTTTTAGAATTAATGAGGTAGCACTGTAATCCCGGTTTCTGTTAGAGAGGTA
The DNA here is from genome assembly GCA_040878515.1 of Balneolaceae bacterium. GTDB lineage: Bacteria > Bacteroidota > Rhodothermia > Balneolales > Balneolaceae > Rhodohalobacter. The sequence goes on from JBBDMD010000215.1 coordinate 459, forward strand.
TGCAAACCATTCTCCATCCGGGCTATACTGAGGGTAGAAATTTAAAAACCCATTGTTTTCCACAAATTCAGATTCTGTCTGATTGATTGAACCGACAGCGTTAATATACTCTTCTCTTTTTTCGCCAATCCATTCATTAAATAATTCCTCACCCGAAATCCCGGTCGTTTTTTTAATGATACTGCTGAAATCACTATTACTGTTTTCAGCGGCAGTTTCGGAGATATCAGCGAGTATGGTTTCACTAAATTTTTGTACCAGAAAAATTGTAAATGAAAATCCCTGGTTATAGGCCAGTTCCCGTTCCATACTATTTTTTGAACTGAAAATACCCATTTCAGTAAACGACAACTCCTTGCCATCCAAGATCATTGATCGCAATAACATATCCCTGTGGCTGTCCCAATAATCGTAACTAAGTCCGGAACGCTGATATTGTGCCGTACCCTCAGCAAACCATGCCGGGATGGCTACAGATGCAAATGGGAAGGTAATGATGCCGTTTGGAAAACCATATAATATATCTGGTCTCCTGACATCTTCGTAAGAGAGCCACTGGAAATAGATGGCCGGAATAGATTTTGATCGCTTCATAGATGCCTGAAGCTGAACAATATGAGTAAACTCGTGGGTAATCACATTTCTGAACCAGTCGTGGGAACCCCGAAAGGGTGTATTTAATGAGGGAATCCAGATTTCGATTTTATCATCAAAAAAATAAGCGGCACCGTTGGAATAATCTTCCCTGTCGCGAAGAATTATACTGACCTTTTTATCAGGCTGATGGTTGTAGAGACCGGTCACCGGCTCATAGATCTCTTCCGCAATTTTAGAGGATAATTGGGCCGTTGTATAGTTTCCCTCCTGGAAATGGATATAAAAATTCTGACTTTCAATCGTATACCAATCTAAATGATTATGCGGATAATCAATCAGGGAGGGATCTGTCTGGGCATATCCATTCGAATGAATAGAGCATATCAACAGAATGATGACCGGAACTGCGGATAAGTGAGATTTCATTTGGGCATCCTCTATTTAACGATTGCTATTTTTACCAGTTTACGTTCTGTAATGCCGTTGGCTGTTGCAGTAACTATTGAAAAATAGCCGCCACTTGCCCACCCGGATGTGTCAATAAGGTGCTCTTCCGGGACACCTCCGCTGCTTGTAATTTCCCGGTCATAAATGGTTCTGCCGCTCAGGGAGGTAATGATGACTCTTATTTCGGCATTCATACTTGTTTGAAACCTCAGGAAGGTTTCATCTTTAGCGGGATTTGGCCAATTATAGGTCTCCTCCCGGTTCAGCAGAGTAAATTGGGGTTCAGAAAGTGAATCGGATTCCAATATACCGGATACTTTATTATTTGTACTGGTGCCATAACGGGCTGGCCAGCTGCTTTCAGTTAGATTGTTGAATGTCCATACTTTCAGATCACCGGAATGGCTGACTGCGATCAATTGATTATCGACAATAACCGGATGAATGGGTTGATTATCTATTTCTGTGATCCCGCCCGCTATAAGCGGAAATCCCTGCAGCTTATCCAATTGATTATTGTATCCGTAAATGTTTAAAGCGGATAATGATTGGCCTGAAAGTAGAATATCGGGATCTTCTTCGCCGCTGATTCTCACAATAAGGGGAGTCCCAATAAAGCGAACACCATCAGGAGCATTTTTTGGGAAATTATTCAACATAGCTCCCCTTATATTTTTCGCAATTAATTGATTATTTGAAGGGTCAACATATAGAAAATCAGGGCTGCCGTCGGAATTAAAATCCACAATGGCAGGCCAGTCAATAGATTCACTGTCTTCAATGATCTGTTCTGTTGAATAATCATTATCGGGCAAAAAAACCGAGAGCTTGCCGTCAGTAAGCAGATAAAAAATGATATCACCATTTCCTTTTTCAATGATTCCTGTATGTCGGCGTTCAAATTGATTTCGCAGCGGGAGTGAAAAAGTAGTTGCAGAGCCCGGAAAATGCAGAGTCAGGCCATTCTGATTTATTACTGATTGATAATCACCAATTTTTTCAGACCGGGTTGAGGGACCGTTATCGTCAATTATTACTTCTTCATTAGTGTAATCTGCTCTGAATGAAGTTCCGTCCAGATCCAGAAAAGAGGGCACAGAAGAACTGATAAAACCACTGTTTGGATCTGCTTCAAAACTCCAGATTTCTTCCGGGCTTCCGCCAGAATATCTGTTTAAATTTACTGTGAAAGGAGAAGTTGAAATCAACGGGTTTCCGGCAATACTGAAAATTCCATCTGTCTGATTTATAAAAGGCTGTTGGAGTGATTGGGTTACAAGGGTTGATGAAGAAAGTGATTTTGAGTCAATGTCATAAAATTGAATTCCGTCATTGCCCGGAATAAGAACCAGATTTTGATTCTCATACTGATAGGGAACCAAGGCTAACGGATATCTTTTCCAATAGTCGTCGTTAAAACCAGTATAAGTTGAAACGGAAAGACCTGTCCTGGAATCTGTTAATCGAAAAATTTCGTTAAAAAGCTGAACAGGCCTTATTTGAAAACTTGCCTCAGGCAGATTATCTGAAAAATTATAGATTTCAAAATATGAAGCTGCTCCTGAATTGCTGCTGTTGTCGGGTGTTGTACCGGGGCCAAATCTGTTTTCATAAAATGAAATAGTTCTGCTTTGTGTGATCACTCTCGAATCATTGCCTGCCCACCAAAAATCGAAAGGGGAACCATTTATTTCATTTTGGGATATACCAATCGAAACAGGCCTGCCTATATCTTGGCCTCCATCAGCTTCCTGCAGATTAACACCTCTTAAATTCGGATCATTATTAATCTCATTATTGCCAATTTTTTGCCGGATGAGTGATTGATCGATATGCCAGATTAAAATTCCGCCATTCAGGTTTCTGTCATCTTCGGTATCCTCTGTATTATCTTCTCCGGCATCCAGTCCTCCCGGAAGGGCAAAATCAAAATTACTGACGTTGGTAACAACACCGGAAGGGAGCAGGCTGTCGAATCCGGACTGCTGTGTCACAAAGTCGACATCCTCATTGGTGAATGAGACTTCTTCAAGCGATCCCGAAGGTGTCTGAATGGTTAGAGTTACTCCATTACCATCAGCATTACGATGACGGTTTTCAATCAGGAAAAATTCATCTTCTGATATGGCAACCTTTGCAATGCTGTTTTCATCATTGAGTGATGCTGCCGGCAGTGTAATTGGAGAGTCTGTATCATATGGAACAGTTACCGGATCTTTCCAGCCCAGGTAAACTTTTTCCCATGCGGAAAGTTCGGGTGGAAAAAGTCCGTTATATGCAAATATTCCTGCTCCATCCATTAATCCGAAACGCCCGATCCCGGATTCACCAGTTTCCGTATTGAATAAATCAGGCAGGCCAAGATGGCTGCCAATCTGGGCAGTTATCATCCCATTCACAGAAAGGGGAAGCACAAATCGATTTCCGGATATATCCTCGCCTGATCTTGTAAGAGTACGGGGAACGATAAGGGTGTTATCAGCAAGAATATTCCCATTGTCGATGGGGAACCCGGCGAAACCCGGGTCATTCAGAAGATTTGAAATAGCCTGCCGATTCAGATAAACAGAGGGAATATCCTGAGGTGTTTTATCCAGAGTAGTACCGGTTAGTTCTATATCTCTGCCAACTCCGGCATGAAAGATTAGGAATGCGGTATCATTTCCAGGATCTAAAGTAATGGGCAGCGATCCGGATTGTGATACTTCCATCCATACATCTCTGGTAAGTTCGGCCAGTGGATTTAATTCAGGATCCTCACCAACAGGAGAGTAAGTTTCCATTGGATTGGGCAGTTGATACACATCCGGCAGTACCTGATACTCTATAGATAACAAATTCCCGGAAATCCGTTCAAAATAATTTTTTACAAATTCCAGATGAGCTTCAAAGTAAGAGGTGTTATGGGGCAGGGGATCAATATTTGTCCCCGGATCCTGCAGATATGGAAGACTATTCTCATTAAACGTACCATCACCGGATGTGAAGGGGTTGTTATCGGGTTCAAATTCAACCCTTACGGCAATGATGTTCATTGTTCCCGAAACAGGATTTTGAAGTGGCAGAACCGAGTTCTGACTAAATTTGAGCAGATTAGGTTGTATAATATTTTGCCCGAAGAGGGGCTGGATGGCCGGTAAAAATAAAAAAAGCAGAGACATACTGCAGATGCCACTGCTCAAAAAGCCATCTTTAATCATCTAAACAGCTAATTAATTGAAGTTTACAAGCAGACTCAACCGAATCGTATTAGCCAATGGATGATCTTCCTCTAATGTATAGATGTAGCTGAAATCCACACCAAAAATGTTGTATCTAAGTCCGGCACCCAGCGTTACAAATTCTCTGTTTCCATTATTGGGGTTTTCGTAATAATATCCTGTTCTGAGTGCAAACAGGTTGTTGTACCAGTACTCCAGGCCAACACCAAACATAAGCTGATCAATCAGGCTCAATGTGACGGTTTCATTTCCGTTAAACCGTTCAAACGAACCCCATGACTGAAAAAGTGCGGAACCCACTCCCATAGCTTCGTATGTTGTGTCGCCATTTCCATCAACCTTTTCTTCAGTTCGGGCCATTATTTTGGAAATATCACTTGAAAGTGTAATGGTGTTGAATCCGGCTTCATCAATATCCATGGTGTACGCCCAGCCAAGCCTCATTACTGTAGGAAGCGGATCTTTCTGAGCATTATCTGTGTACTGCATACCGGGACCGATATTTGACAGATTAAACCCGGCACGGATATTTGCAGATCGGTTACCTACTGAAAACGGGTTACTTTTGTACAATGCAGCAAGATCTAAACCAACACTTGATCCGGGATTAATTTTCTGACCACTTACTTCACCATCAGCCAGCGAACTATAGATAAATCTAAATCCGGTTCCCAGAGCAAAATTTTCGTTGATCTTATATCCATAGGACAACCCGGCAGTTATTTCATAACTGTTAAACCTGCCAAGATTTGCCGCAAACTCATCAGTTCTTATTTGCTCTCCTAAGTTCAAAAACGTGATATGGCCGCCAATTGTACCAATTCCATCAATGTAATAGGTTCCAACCATATAATCATAAAACAGATCTGCATTAAATGCAGGAAGCCAGTTGGCATGTGTAAGGCTGATTTGATTTTGATTTTGATATGCCAGCCCGGCCGGATTCCAAAAAATAGCTGATGCGTTGTCTGCTATAGCTACTCCGGTGTTACCCATTCCTGCACCCCTTGAATCAGGTTCAATTTGCAGAAAAGGAACGGCTGTGATACCTACCTGTGCATAAGCGCTCATGCTCAGCAGTGATAAGAGTGAAGAGAGAAGAAGTGATTTGGTAAAAGTTTTCATAATAAATTAACCTATTTCAGGAAATATAATAGTTTAATAGGAATCATAACGAATGAATTCTCTAAAATTTTTTGTCATAAGGACTCATTAGTTTGAATTTGTTTTGCTGTATAATCGTATTTCAATAGTACTGCGTGACTACGAAATATGCCTTCAAATTATTAAATAAGGCGGTAGCGATTCTACAATAGGCTTGATGGTAATGAGTTCAATAAATGATTTATAGTAGTCTGATCTACTCTGGTCTCTGATTGATTTAATAAATGCAGTATACATTCAGAGGGTAAAAAAGTCAATATAAAGAGTCGAAATACATCAGTTTGTTACAACATTTCGACAACTAATGAGGAAGCTCCGCCGCCTCCATTACAAATGCCGGCACAGCCAATATGACCGCCTGTTCTCTTTAGCGCATGTAAAAGTGTGACCACAATCCGGGCACCAGAGCAACCAATTGGATGCCCGATACTAACAGCGCCACCATGAATATTTACAATTTCCGGATTTAATTCCAGTAATTGATTATTAATCAGAGAAACAACAGAGAATGCTTCATTAATTTCAAACAGATCAACACTATCTTTTTTAACACCTGCTCTTTCCAAGGCAATTGGAATAGCATCAGAAGGAGCGGTAGTAAACCATTCCGGCGCTTTAGCTGCACTTGCATGGCTTAAGATGCGGGCCAGTGGCTTTAAATCAAGCTCTTTGGCTTTCTCTTCACTCATCAGAAGTACAGCGGCAGCTCCGTCATTTATACTGCTGGCATTAGCTGCAGTGATTGTTCCGTCTTTTTGAAATACAGGCTTCAGTTGGGGTATTTTCTCAAAGTTAACTCTTTCCAGTTCTTCATCCATGGTTACTTCAGTAACATCACCTTTCCGTCCTGTCACTTTCATTTTCACTATTTCGTTTGCGAAATATCCTTTTTCATGAGCCTCAATGGCACGCTGGTAGGATGTTACAGCAAATTCGTCTTGTTGTTCCCTGGAAATATTACACTCTTTGGCGCATAATTCACCGGCATTCCCCATGTGATAGTCTTTATAAACATCCCATAAACCGTCTTTAATGACTCCATCAGTAACTTCAGAATGGCCCAGTTTAGAGCCGAAACGATGTTTTCCAAGATAATAGGGAACATTACTCATGCTTTCCATTCCACCGGCGATCATAATATCATTATACCCTAATGCTATTTGATCAGAAGCAATCATGATTGCTTTGGTGCCCGATGCACAAACTTTATTTATAGTCGTTGATGGAGTTTTATCAGAAAGGCCAGCTTTCATCGCTGCCTGCCGGGCCGGTGCCTGGCCAATTCCTGCCGTCAAAACATTTCCTAATACAACTTCCTGAATCTGATCAGGTTTAAGGCCGCTTTTTTTTAAAATTTCAAATATTACGGATGCTCCCAGTTCGGGAGCGCTAAAAGATGACAGACTTCCACCAAAAGATCCAACCGGAGTCCGTTTTGCCTCTACAATCACTACATTTCTCATGTTGATAAAATTTAATTCCTGATTTAAAATGCCTGTTGCAGATCTTCTATCAAATCGTCGATATCTTCAATTCCTACAGATAAACGAATCAATGAGTCTTTTAGTCCCGCTTTTTCACGTACATCTTTTGGAATGGATCCATGAGTCATTGAAGCAGGATGGCTGATGAGTGACTCCACGCCGCCAAGGCTTTCTGCCAGTGTGAAATAGTAGGTATTACTCATGAAAGCGAATGCGCGTTCCATCGAGTCATCCACTAAACTAAAAGATACCATAGCACCGAAATCTTCCATCTGGGCGGCAGCCAGCATATGCTGCGGGTGAGATTCCAGCCCCGGATAGTAAACAGTTTCAACTTTTTCATGGTTGTTTAAAAAATTTGCAATAGCTTTTGCATTTTGAACTGCCCGGTCAACTCGTACGGCAAGAGTTTTTATACCCCGCAAAATAAGATAACAGTCCATTGGCCCCGGCACTGCACCACTTGTTTTAATCTGAAACCGAATTTTTTCCATAAAATCCTTATCAGAAGATGCAATAGCCCCGCCAATAGTATCCGAATGCCCGCCCAGATATTTAGTTGTAGAATGCATGACCGCATCGGCACCTAATACCAGCGGTTGCTGCAGGTATGGAGATGCAAATGTATTGTCAACTACGCTTATGGCATTAAAGCTTTTCGAAAGCTCTGCAACCGATTTGATATCTATAATTCTGAGAAGTGGATTTGTGGGGGTTTCTATCCAGACAAGCTTTGTGTTTTTTTTGAATGCTTTTTTAACTTCACCCAGATCCGTCATATCAACAAATGAAAATTCAATGCCATAAGGTTCAAAAACGGTGGTAAATAGCCTGTAACTGCCTCCATACAGATCATTTGTTGAGATCACATGATCACCTGGTTTCAGGGTTTTCATTACAGCATCGATTGCAGCTACACCACTTGCAAAGCAGGCGCATTCGTCAGCATCCTCTAATCCGGCTATAAGTTTTTCAAGGGCTGTTCTGGTAGGATTGCCCACTCTGGCATAATCATATCCCTGGTGTTCATTTGGAGCCTTTTGTGCATATGTGGAAGTTTGAAAAACAGGAGGCATCACTGCTCCGGTTGTTTCCTCCGGTTTCTGGCCGGCATGTATGGCCTTGGTATTAAACTTCATGAAAAATTAAAAGTTAAATGAACGTTGAATGGCTTCAGCCTCTTCTTCCATATCTAAGCTTACATAAATTTCGAAAAGATTTTTCATGTATCCCATATTATCAGGATTTGTTTCTGTGAGTTCCTGCCAGTAGGGAAGGGCTTGTTCATATAAATCATTGACTCTGGAAGTGAGGGCAGCAGATTCTTCATTATCAATTAATGCAGCCAGACGGTTTAATTCAAATGCAGCCTCTTTATAAAATGCAGCGATTCGATAGGTGGTTTCCTCATAAGCTGGCATTTGTGTACTAAGTGAATCAAAAATAGCTGAAATAGAATCTATTTCTTCAATAAATTTATTGGCTTCATTGGAATCAAATGACTGGCCTGAAGTAACCTGGTGAATTTCATTTTTAAAGATGTGAAATTTTTCAGTTGCCAGTGCTTCCTGGTATTCATACCTGGCGGGGTACTGTTCGCTTAATTCACTAAGTAAATTTACAGCTTGCTGATGATTGTCATTTAAAATATATGCGTTAACCAATCCGTGCTTCAAATGACCCAAATCCGGATATTCAGTCACTAATAAATCGTAATGCCGGATTGCCTCATCAAGGTTACCGGCTTCCAGATAGAGATAAGCCAGTCTCTCTTTTATGGTCCGGTTGGAACCATTTTCAATTTCATCAGCAACCTTTAAGGATTCAACAGCTTTACTAATATTTCCATGTTTATAGTACGTTGTAGCCTGCAAATTATAAGTTACAATACTATCCGGCTGGATTGTAATTGCATTATCAAAGTGATCAATGATTGTCTCAAAATATTGCTCAAAATTGGATGTACTGTCTTGTTGAAGCAGGGCTACTCCGTTGCTCTGTTCCAGAGACCAGGCCTGTTCAATGATGTTATCCAATTCAGAATGCTCGCTATCTGACTGACGGCCAATATCATCTGCTGTGTTTCTCAGATTTTGATAATAAGGCAACCTTGGAGCCGGTAAAGACTGGTTTTTAGCAAGTTCAAACAGAAGCCGGGCCTTTCTGATTTTCAGATCAACATTTTGCGGTGAGTCTTGTATCTGTTCATTCAGATCTTCAAGGGATTCGTGAAGATTTTGATCTGAATGGGTGTCAGTCCCTTCCTGTGTATTGTTAAAAGTGGAACATGAAACGGTAAAAAAAATCCCGAAGGCAAGTAAGAAACCTGCCGTTCGGGTTAAAAAATTATTCATAGGAATATTTTAATAGGGTGAATCAGAGACCTGCTTTGTCCATTGCTTCCTGTGCTTTTTCTTCCATGCCAAGTGTTGTATACACCTGGAACAGAGATTGCCAGTATTCAGGATCATCAGGATTTAATTCTGCGGCTCGTTCATAATATGTAAGTGCTGTACGCAGATTTTCACGGGCACGTTCATCAAATTCTCTGGCCTGTTCGTTATCTGTTATATTATTTCTTCTCTCGAACAGATTAGCAGCATAGTTTTGATAAATGATTCCAAGAATATAATTTGCTGATTCATCACCAGGTACAAGCTCAACAACTTTTTTCATCTCCTGAGCTGAAAGATCTACAAGCTCATCAATCTGAGTTTCCATTTCAGTAATATGAGACTGAATTTCCTCCACTTCCTGCTCAGCTTCTTCTAATTCTGATCCCTCTAAATTTCTAATTTCTTGGTTTAGTTCAAACATCTCTTCATACAAATCAGTCACTTCATTGGATATACGGGTTACATCCTGATAAACCTGAGTTCCCAGTACACGCCGATATTGTGGATTTTCAGGTTCCAGTTCGATTAATCCCTGTACCAGCTCAATTGCGCGTTCTCTTTCTCCAGATTGTATGTAGGCATCTGCCTGGAACTGAACGAATACCGTTTCATCGGGATAATCTTCTCTGGCTTGTTGGGCAAGTTCAATGGCTTTGTCATAAGGGCCATCCTGAAGGTACAGACTGATGAGATACTCGTAATCTTCTTTTGCCGGATTCTCCAATCTTTCCATGGCCTCTTCATAAGAAGAAATGGCCTGTTCCATATTACCCATATTAAAGTAAGTGGATGAAATTACCTGGTAAGTCCGCGAACTGTCCGGGTTAATTGCTACAGCGTTTTGGAAATGAGATAATGCTGTTTCATTTGGCTGAGGAGTTGCTGCATTCAAACTATCATCGGTGAGAATATTCACACCTGCATTGAATTCTTCAGCCCAAAAAGATATGACCGTATCATCCAGTTCCTGGTACTCAGATGGCCGTTCCTCTTCCGGTTGAGCTTCCATTAATTCTTTTGCCCGGTCGAAAGAAGATTTCGATTGTTCGTAAAGGTCTCTTCTTTCAGCAGGATCTGAAATTTCTTCAGCCTGTGTTGCAAGGACTAACCCTTTATAGTAAT
>JBBDMD010000216.1:0-1844 GCA_040878515.1 Balneolaceae bacterium
TCAATCAGAGAGTAAATTCCTGTTGTATTTAATAACACGGCTATAGGCTTCTAAAACAGCTTCCGTTGTACTTTGAGTGAGCTCTGTTGCATGATCTTTTGCTATCTGCCTTGCATTGGAAGGTGCAAATGCGAAATGCACATTTTTCATTGCCGGCACATCCCCGCTGCTGTCGCCGATATAAGCCATTTCATCAAGCCCTATCTTTAGCGATTTACTTAACAGTTTTAAACCCTGTAGCTTATCATTTCCCGGCATCAGTGTATTCACGGAAACATCAGTGGCATGAACCTCGAAAGTAGGAAATGATTGATTTATTTTCTCTTTGATCAAATCATGAATTTCATTAACGATAACCTCATCCGTACATATGATTCCTGCATCCATCATTTTCGTAAACTCAAGGACCGCTTCCGGATACCTGGGCAACACATCACTCTTCAGCCAGTTCTTGATCTCCCTGATCTGATTGGGTTCTGAATCCTTGGTATCCAAAGCTGTTTCAATCCGGTTTCCCTCCCAGTGAAACAGCCCGGCACTCTCAAAAATGAAAGGCAGTTTTACATCCAGCCATTGAGCAACTGCTTCAGCATAGGGATAGGGCCGGCCCGTACAGATTGTGATCGGCGGAATGGATTCGTCTGTACGGCTCAGAATATTTAGTTCACGGATTTTATTGATTGCATCCCAGTTTGGGGTCTGAAAAGGAGTTGATATACATCCATCCAGATCAGTAACAAAAAGTTTAATCATAAATTCAAAAATCTATTATTTCTTAAGATTGGCTGAGATTGAGTTTTTTTCTTTTTTATGATCCGGAAAGATCAGTGATACCACAAGAAAACACAATCCGATTATAGCCAGTAACTGATACTGATTTTTATAATCAGCAAATTCCTGGCTTGAAAATTCACCTCTCTCAAGTTCATCAAGCCTGCTGAAAAACGGTTCAAGCGTATCGGTTCCGCTTCGGATACCATAAAAATCACCCCCTCCTGTATTTGCAATTTCACGCAATACCTGTGGTTCCAGTTTTGTAGTAACCACACTGCCCTGTGAATCTCTGAAATATCCCATCACCTGGTTTCTGTTATCAGGACTATACCGGGGGATTGGCCCCCCTGATTCCGTACCCACTCCGATTGAAAATACCGTTACATTTTGGTCAATAAGTTCTTCAAGCGCCGAATCATAATCGGCTCCCTGGTTTTCGCCGTCCGAAATGAATAAAAGTACATTTGCAGCCTCCGTGTTTTGCTCATCCATCGATGAAAATGCTTCGCTGGCTTTATTTATAACAGATCTGAAATCAGTGGTTCCGGTAGGCATCTGATCGGTATTCGCAATATCCAGAAAGAGACGAATTGCTGAATAATCTGTGGTTAACGGGCTTTGAATAAAAGCCTCACCTGTAAATACAATCAACCCGATTCGATCACCCTGCAACCGGCTGATTAACCGGTTGATTTCAAATTTAGCTTTTTCCAGGCGGCTGGGCGCAACATCTTCGGCGTTCATACTTCTTGAAAGATCCAGCGCAATGAGCATATTCACGCCCCTTCGCTGAATCTCACGTACTTCCGTACCAATCTTAGGGCCTGCAAGTGCAATCACAAAAAAAAGTGCAGCAGATAGCACACAAAAGAGACGTATTTTATCACCCGTTTTCCAGTAATTAAGGCGTAATGCACCTAAAAGGCGCTTATCAAATAGTTTTGACCTCTTCTCTACCTGTACTTTTCTAAACCACCAGTACCCGCCATAAAAAACCGGCAGAAGGAGCATCAACCACAAATACATACTATTTTCCCAAACCATAGACTGTCTCAGATATCAAAATTTTG
>JBBDMD010000217.1:0-1815 GCA_040878515.1 Balneolaceae bacterium
AACAGATCGTGATCACGCCCAAGATTGTCGCAAATTATATTTACAATTTCAGGATCAGGAAGTTGAGACGATGGGATATCATTCATTAACAGACTAAGCTGAAACTGTACATCTTTCATGCGCTTTCGCCATTCATGGAGCGAATCGGGTGTGGGATGTCCGGAAGTGATTGAGAACGCATCATAACTTTCATGATAGCTGTTAATAAATCCTGAAAGAATATCATCGGCAGCCGGTATGATATACTCCATAAAATCCCGGACAGTATTTTCCCGGTTAATCTCTGCTTGAAATTTACCGAATAGGTTCTGTTCAGTAATCATCTCACTCTCAAGCTGAATAAGCAGTTTGTGGTTCATTCTGAAAAGCTTCTTTACAGTTTTTTTGAAAGATTCCATTGCAGGATTTGAAATTAATTCACGTAGAATTTCATCCCGGACGTGGACATCCCTGAGGCGTGAGAATTCTTTTCCCCAATCGCGAAGTTCACTATTTGGATCCGAATAATTAATCTTGTTTTTGCAAAATTTCAGCAGTTTCACAAAACTTCGAAAGTTTTTTAGCTTCTTCCGGATCTGGTGAGTTGCCAGCACCCTGTCGTTAACTGATAGTCTGATATTTTCAGAGAATTCACGGAAAAGATAATCGGCTACACCTCCGCATTGTTCTACAAGGCGGGTTGAATCCGATAAGATTAAAAAAGGTGGTTCCATATTAATTCGGATTCAGTTAATCCGGTTTATAAATCGACAATGTAATCCACAAAAACCCTTTCCTCTACAATGGAGTTGATAAATTTAATGGCTTTTTTGTGATGAGGGCTTCGGGTGTACATTTTAAAATCCAGCTCAGTTTCAAAATCACAGATTAATACAACATCCAATCCTTCTTTATCCTCCGAGTTTATCTGTATCCCAACTTCAACGGCTTTAATTTCTTCGATATTGGTGCGCAACCCTTCCAGGATAAGTTTTAATTTCTCTGCATTTTTTTCTTTTGTTGCACCTTCGGCTTTTTCCTTCAATTTCCACATAACAATATGACGTATCATAACGACTCCTTTTTAGTTATATAATGTGATGTATTATCTGTTTCTGGCAAATGCCAGGTCAACAGGATCTAGTTGGTGGGAATCCTGTTCTAGCAGGTCCGGATTGTAAGAACCCACAGCCCAAAGATAGAGTTTAGCTACTCCATCCGGCCTGTTTATCTTTGCCCATTTATATAAATCCAAATAACCGAGGGCAACCTGTTCTCTTTGAGTGGGAGTCAGGTTTTCGGGATCTAAATTTGATGGAATTGAGATATTCCTGTTTGCAAGAATTAAATCAGGATTATCAATAGACGGTTGATTCAGATGGTAGATCCACGGCCATAGATAGGGATCACCCAGTTCTGTATCTGAGATGCTCCACAAAGACTGGCCGGGATTCACACTGTATTCTACAATTTCTGTCGTTTCCTGAGCTGTTTCCGGGCTGGCCTCTGAATTGTCATCGTTATTTGAATTTGACGATGATCCGTTAACCTCTTGCATTTGTTCTTCTTGCTGTTCTGCGATAGCAGTTGGAGCTTCACCTGAAGTTTCCGGAGACTGTTGAAGAATCCAGTAAAATAGGGCAATGGATAAAAATAAAATTAAAAAAGCGGCTGCATATGACCATTTAAACCCTCCCGGTTTCCTGTTTCTATCTGGTTTGGGTGCAATTTTCTTTTCTGATTCTTTTGAATGAACCGGATCTGTACCATTATTCACGGGCGAGAATGGTCTGAGTTCAGAGGGTTCTTTCGATTTACTTTCCTTATCTGAAATTA
>JBBDMD010000218.1:0-1812 GCA_040878515.1 Balneolaceae bacterium
GGTAAACCCACAGCCAACACCTGAAAATGCCGTATCTATTAATGCTGTGGGAAACCTGCAGGTGGATCGTGAAATTAGCACAGGGCTTGTACAAAGTGGTGAAACCATCGAACTTGTAACGACTGTTGAGGGAAGCGGAAATATCCCTCTGGTTCGCAGGCCTGAATATAATCTACCCGATGGCCTGGATCTGTTTACTCCCGAGGAAACCAGTAATATTGAACGCCGGGGCCAATCGATCCGGGGCAATAAGACTTTTACGGAATTACTTGTTGCCCGTGCACCCGGCACCTATGAAATTCCCTCCGAACGTGTTGCCATTTTCAATCCCCGAACCCGGTCATTTCGATATCAAACACTTCCGGCACTTGAATTTACCGTACAGCCCGGATTCGGAAATCAATTTACGGGAACCGGCTCAGCCGTATCCGTACCGCTTCAACCTATGGGGGGACTGGCCGTATGGCATAACGGCTCAAACCGCCCGGTCTATCACTCTTATTGGTTCTGGATATTGTTAGCGTTGCCGGCTATCGCTATTGCTGTTGCCCTTCAGCAGAAATCTCTTCGGAAGAAACTATCTACGGATCAAAAATTTGCCCGCGCGCACCATGCTTTCGATCGGGCTGAAGAGAGAATAGAAAGTGCATACCAGCATATTGATTCGGAATCTAAGGATGTTTACAGTATTCTTCACAAAGCTCTTTCAGGATTTATAACCGATTCTCTGGGATTGCAGGAAGCCGGACTTTCAGACAATGAGCTGATCGAGCAGATGAAAAATAAAGGGGATGAAAAACTTGTTCAGCAACTCCGTTACCTGTTAACAAAATGTGCAACCATTAGCTATGCTCCCTCCGGTGGCCGTGAAGATGTAAAATCAGATATTGAAAAAACTGAAAATCTAATTAAAGCGATGAGGAAAAAGTTTTGAGAGAGCTGCTTTTCACTTTTATCTTCCTATTCATCTTTTTTTCAGGAACTGCCTTATCAGCACAACAGGCCAGGTTTGACGAAGCTACAACCCTGCTTGAAGAGAATCAGTTTCGCGAGGCGGTTTCTCTCTATAAGAAAATTGCCCGGGAAGGAAATTACTCCGGGTCTTTGTGGTTAAATCTTGGTATTGCCTACTCTCAGCTCGACTCTCTGGGAGTATCGAAATACTACTTTCTCAGGGCAAAAGAGTATCCCGAAACCAGGGAAAAGGCAGAAAATGCGCTCAGTTATGTAAATGAGCGATTCAGCAGGCAATCTGCCATATTGCCTCTTTTACCATGGGACCGTTTTTTCAACTTTCTGTCTGTTACAATCGGGTCCGGGGGATTGTTTATTTCAGGCTTCGTTTTTCTGTACGCCGGTGTTTTCCTTATTATTTTATCCTGGTTTCGCCATGGATTCAATCGCCCGCTGAAATTAACAGGGCTTATATTCAGCGGTATCACGCTCCTGTTTTTTCTCACGGGTTACTACCTGAATTATATTGACGATCGTTACGGAACAGGGGTATTAACCGATCGGCAAACTACCGTTTTTGAACAACCACGTGAAGAATCGGCCGTGATCAGTACAGCCTATGAAGGATATACGATGAAAGTTGATATTCATCAAAGTAAAGAAAATGCAGAATGGTACTACGTGCGTCTCGAAAACGGGATGTACGGCTGGGTGGACCGGAATTCAGTTATGGTTTTTTAGTATGATTGAAAGCCTGTTATGAAATTCTCGGCGTAATCATCTATCTTCCTGCCTGAAATTAGATCAAAAAAAGTTTTATGAGTGTTACACAGAAGTTTATTGACGATAACATTGAAA
>JBBDMD010000219.1:0-1986 GCA_040878515.1 Balneolaceae bacterium
TGATACCGTTTGGTTTTAATTTGAATGAGATTGTTGGTGCCGCTCAGCTGGCCAAATGCGGATGATTTTTTAACCGACTCTACACCAATTCTGATTTTGCCTTCTTTAAGATGTCCTACGTAACGAAGTGTACACTGTTTTGAATGTTCATTCTCCAGTCTGTTTTGCCAGATGGAGTTACATTCAGGGAGTTTTTCAAGGAATAGCGAAGCGTCGAGTCCCATTAATTGATCGGGAATTAAAGTTTCAGATTCAACCTGTTCGCGTTCAATCTGATGGCCGCAAACCCTGGCGAGTATCATAAATTTACGAACCACATCTTCGCCCGACAGATCGTCTCTGGGATCAGGTTCTGCATATCCCAGTGCACGTGCCCGGATTACGGAATTGCTGAAAGCTACGCCTTTATCCATTTCAGAAAAGAGAAAAGTCATGGTGCCGGACAGAACACCACTGATCTCCAGTATTTCATCGCCGGTTTCAATCAGGCTTTTGATGGTCCGGATAATGGGCAGTCCGGCCCCCACATTGGTTTCATACAAAAATTGAACTTCATTCTGGCGGGCGCTCGTATGCAGGGTATTGAAGAAATCCTGGGTTCGGGTATTGGCAAGTTTGCTGGCCGTAACAACATGTATTCCTGCTTTAAGCAAATCAGGATAAAGATCCGCTGTTTCAGTATCACCGGTTACATCCACAAAAATGACGCTGCCTTTTTCATATGTTTGCAATTTCTGTAAAATGGAATCCCATTTTTTCTCCGGGCTTCTTTTCAGGCTGTTTATAGAATATTCACTTTTGGACTGATGATACCACTGAACGTGAGTAGAGTTGCAAACTCCGAGAACCCGTACTAATCCGGGTTTCTTCAGGTTCATGTCCGATAACTGTTTTAAAAGCGTTCCGCCTACGGCACCCACACCGGCAAGGAATACTTTTTTTACCTGTCTTGAGGAATTGAATTCAGGGAATGATTTTTTTATCGCACTCAAATGCTTCATTTTCAATGGGTAAGGATAGAATTTATTTTTAAGAAGGGTTTAACAATGTTTTTTAACTGATTAAATTCGATCAGAAAAGCGTCATGACCATATACAGATTGAATCTCGTGATAACGTCCGTTGGGCAGGAGGGTGGCAAGTTCTTTCTGTTCCCGGACGGGATATAGCAGGTCAGAATCGATACCAATTACCTGAACGGGAATTTCAACACGTTTCAGCACCTCATCGAAATGGCTTCGGTTATAGGAAATATCATGAGTGTCCATTGCTTTTGTCAGAATCATGTATGAAAGGGCATCAAACCGGTCAGCAAGCTTTTTCCCCTGGTAATCCAGATACGATTCCACCTGGAAGAGATCGCTGTTTTCCTGGGGAGCCCTGCCAAATTTACCGGAATAATTTTCAGGGGTTCTGTAAGTAATCATTGCCATCATCCTTGCGGCTGCCAGCCCGGCTTCGGGGCCGTCGTTATATTCATAATTCCCATTATTCCATTTAGAATCGGCTATAATTGCGGATCGCTGGGCATGGCTGATTCCGATCGCCCAGGGTGAATGATCTTTTCCCATGGCAATCATCACAGCCGACTGTATCCGGGAATCCATAAGGGCAAATTCAAGTGCCTGCATTCCGCCGAGAGAACCGCCAATTACGGTTTTTACACCCTTAATTTCAAGCTGGTTGAGCAATAGCTGTTGAAACCTGATCATATCCCTGATGGTAATATTGGGAAAGCCAGACCGATAGGGTTTTCCCGTTGCCGGATTTTCCGACCAGGGGCCAACGGATCCATAACAGCTTCCGGGAACATTTATGCAAAGTATAAAATCGGTTTCAGGGTCACAGATGTTATCGTTTCCGAATATACCGGTAAACCATTCATCCGCAGCGGCATGGCCCGTAAGGGCATGGCAAATCAGAATCACATTGTCCCGGTCTTTGTTTAGTGTTCCCCAGCTTTTATAGGCTACCGGTGGATTTGTGA
>JBBDMD010000219.1:2086-10539 GCA_040878515.1 Balneolaceae bacterium
TCCCGGTCTTTGTTTAGTGTTCCCCAGCTTTTATAGGCTACCGGTGGATTTGTGAAACGGAATCCCGATTCAGTAACAAAATCTGATTTTAATGTTGTGATTGTTACACCTTCATTCATGGATTAAATAAATTTATTCACCCGGGCCGGAAATCAGCCCGGATGAAATGGTTATGATCTTTAAACATAAGCAATGCTTCCGTTGATGGGGGTTGCATTTCTTATGATATCGAGAACGGGGCAGCGTGTAGCAGCCAGGGTCTCAAGCTGTTCCAATTTTACCGGGTTTGTCTCGGTTGTTTCAATTGTGGTTTTGTAATTAACTGCGGTAAATCCGGCACGAGCATCCGTCAGGTTTAAAAAACCCTGCAGGTCCAGGTCGCCGTTAACCTCCACGCGAACAGATTTCACATCAATTCCAAGAACCGTTGCATAGGCTTTCACCACAATTTCCTGGCAGGCTGCAAATGCACCCAGTACATATTCTACCGGATTGGGTCCCAGGTTAGTGCCTCCGAGTTCTGCCGGTTCATCCGTCAGAAAGCTGAAATCACGGATTTCAGTTTTGGAAAGAAAGCCCTCTTCCAGTTTTGATTTTGCACGGAAAGTTGCATTTGCCTGTTCAGGGTCGTTTTGAATACCTTTAATAAGATTCAGGATAGACTCTTCAAGCTGCTTATTTGATGTGGTTTGTATGGTTTCTGTTGTACTCATTTGTATCTTTGTTTAAGTCTGAATGCCGGCAGTTCTCGTCGAAAAGTATCTGCCGGCAGTTATGATGATGGCCCGCTTCCGAATTTCGGAAGTGGGTTTTTTATTTTTAACACCTTCCATCATCCTGAGTATTCGCATTCATCCGAATCACTCAAGAAGAAGGAAAGCATTGGCGTGTAATCAGAAGCTGATATTTAAAATCAGTGATTCGGATACACAGATTATTTACTGTTTTATGCAGTTTCTTTTAATTTCTTAAAAGCCTGTTCAAAATCCCCGATGATATCATCGATATGTTCAATACCCACCGATACCCGGATCAGATCTTGTTTTACGCCGCCTGAAGCCTGCTCTTTTTCAGTAAGCTGCTGGTGCGTTGTGGATGCGGGATGAATAACAAGCGTTTTGGCATCGCCCACATTGGCAAGATGGCTGGCCAGTTCCACACTTTCTATAAAATTCCGGGCCGGCTCATAGCCTCCTTTTACACCAAAAGTCAGAACGGCCCCAAACCGTCCGTTGAGCAGATATTTTTTTCCGTTTTCATGATGGGGATGATCCGGAAGGCCGGTATAGTTCACCCATGAAACGGTGTCTTGTTTTTGAAGCCATTTGGCCAGTTTCAATGCGTTTTCCGCATGCCGTTCTGCCCTCAGGGAGAGTGTTTCAACACCCTGCAGCAGAAGGAAACTGTTAAATGGCGAGAGGGCCGGGCCTACATCCCGAAGTCCGTCAACCCGTGCACGAATGGCAAAGGCGATATTTCCAAAAGGACCGTCTTCTCCAAATACTTCCCAGAAATTCAATCCGTGGTAAGAGGGTGAGGGTTCTGTAAAGAGGGGATACCTGCCATTGCCCCAGTTGAAATTACCTGCATCTACAATCACCCCGCCGATACTGGTACCGTGGCCGCCAATCCATTTTGTAGCGGATTGAACAACCACATTGGCGCCATGGTCGATTGGACGCGCTATCGCTCCTGCAGCACCGAAAGTATTATCTACAACAAGAGCTATGCCATGTTTTTTAGCTACCGCAGAGATTCCGTCAAAATCGGGTACATTTCCGCGGGGGTTCCCGATGCTTTCCAGGTAAAGTGCTTTTGTGTTGTCATCAATGAGTTTTTCGAAGGCTTCAGGTGTTTCTTCTTCAACAAAATTTACATTTATTCCGAGCCTCGGCAGTGTAACCTTAAACTGATTGTATGTACCGCCATAGAGATTAGGGGTAGAAACTATGTTGTCTCCGGCTTGAGCAAGATTGATAATTGCCAAAAACTGGGCGGCCTGACCTGATGCCGTTGCCACAGCTGCGGCACCGCCTTCCAGGGCTGCAATTCTTTTCTCAAACACATCAGTTGTTGGATTCATGATCCGCGTATAAATATTACCAAACTCTTTGAGAGCAAAAAGAGTGGCGGCATGTTCGGTATCATCAAACTGGTATGAGGTTGTCTGATAAATGGGTACAGCCCGTGATCCTGTAGTGGGATCAGGTTCCTGCCCCGCATGAAGCTGAAGAGTTTCGTATTTGTAATTTTTGGCTTTTCCGTTATCGCTCATTGTATTCTGTGGTTTAGTTATTTTTATTTGATGTTATTTGATTCCCAGACGGCCGGTCGTTAGTGTTTATCCCTGTCGCGGATTAAAAACTGGTGATCAACCTTCATACAGCGGTTTTGCACCAGGAATACTCCGGATTCTTTAGCTTTTTCTACTTCATCCGGGTGTGTACCGGTTCCCAACTGCAGCCAGATTACTTTAGGCTCTGTTTCAAGTGCCTGATCAACGATCTCCGAAATATATTCGGGACTGATAAAGATATCTACAGCATCAATTTTATCCGGAATGGAGTTTAAATCGGGATAGGCTTTCACACCCAGAATTTCATCCGCACCGGGATTGACTGGGTAAATAGTATATCCCGCATTCTGCAGGTACCGTCCAACAAAATGACTGTCTTTATATTTACTTCGAGAGATTCCCACTATGGCAATAGTTTTAATGTTGTCCAGGTACGATTCTATCAGATCCGTCTCCCTGGTTATTTCGGGAGTGGCTCTCATCTTATTATCGTACCAGTTGTTAAATGTACTTCGCAATGTTTTGTTTATAGAACTAAAATTAAAAATATTCCCTCCGAGGAGGGGATGGTACAAAATTAATCATCAGTTATTCAGGCGGTCTATATGTCACTCTTACCGGGCTTTTAGTACGCTAAAACAAAAAAAGCCTCTTCCAAAAATCCTGCCGGGAAAGATTTTCAGAAGAGGCTTTAGTTTGTATCTGTCTAATTTGCCTATCATCTCATCTTTCCCAATTCAATAACTGGATTATTAAATTGGGCAGGATTTAGCACCTGACTCCCGGATTAAACCGGGACGGTTGCTAAGGTTTCGCAGGGCCTGTCCCTCCACCTTTCTGGATAAGAGTTCAAAATTTAAAAGAACATTATCGCAATCAGCGAAAAATAAAAAAGCCCTGCCGGTTTCCCAGAGGGCTTATAATTTCATTTCAGAAAACGAATAGACCCTCTGCGCTATGTGTTACAACACATCATACACATACACATTGCGCAGATTGAATAAAGAGAATTTAATTTTGTTTCGATTTCCATAGCTGTATGATAGTATAAGTTGGACTTATAATGCAAATAAAATTTTGATGTCGGGTTTTTTAATTAAATCTGTCCAAAACGAGGAGTCTGGTATGTCAAAACAATTTTTTAAAATAGTTGTGATTTTATTCACGCAGATTTTTGCAGTGTATCTCGCAGAGACCCGTTGATTTATTCGCTGAATTTCGCTGATGATTTTCTATCAATAGGTTGTATACAGTGTAAATCATCCTCAGTATCCCAGGTTCCTCACCCAGTTCTCTTTCTCACGCCATTTTTCACGGACTTTCACATGAAGTTCAAGGAACACTTTTTTACCGATAAATTCTTCTATCGACTCCCTCGATTTGATTCCAAGCTCCTTAATGGCCGATCCTCCTTTTCCAATCAGCATTCCTTTCTGAGATTTGCGATTGACAATTATTTCCGCACTGATTCTGTCGATATCTTCATCTTCCTCGTAGGATATCACATCCACGGTGCAGGAGTATGGTATTTCTTCCTGAAATTGCAGATAAAGCTGCTCACGGATCAGTTCTGAAACAAAAAACCGGACCGGGTGCTCACTCAGATCCTCTTTAGGGTAGAAGGGTGGGCCCGGCATCAGCTGAGAACGAATGGCTTCAATCAATTCTGTGACCCCGTCTCCCCGGGTTGCGGATACATAGTGTACAGATTTCAGCCGGAGCCTCTTTTCAAGCTCAGCCACCTTTGTTTCTGCTTTTCCCCGCTCAATACTGTCAATTTTATTAACAACAAGGAAAATCGGTTTATTAATGGATTTGAGCAGTTCAATCACTTCATCAGTCGGGTGTTTATCGGTTGGGTCAAAAATAAAAAGGATCAGATCGGCATCTGTTCTGGCGCGCTCAACCGTATTCATCATAGCACGCTGCAGCTCATATTTAGGTGTAATAACGCCCGGAGTGTCCAGGAAAATAATTTGAGTGTCCTCATCCGAATAGATACCGACCACCTGGTGGCGGGTTGTCTGAGCTTTATGAGTTGTAATGGAAATTTTTGTTCCAAGTATCCGGTTCATTAGCGTGGATTTACCCGCATTGGGTTTACCAATGATTGCTGCATAGCCGGATTTGTGAGGTTTTTCAGGGGTCAAATTAGTCTGCTTTAAATTTTAAAATTTCTTTTTGGCACTGGTGGCTTTTCTTTCAGCTGAGTCAAAAAAATACCCTGTATTAATGCTATGATGGGATGTTTTGGCCCATCATTCTTAAATACTCTTTTACAGTACGTTCCAGGCCCCAGAAAACAGATCTTGAAATCAGGGCGTGGCCAATGCTGATATCCTGCAGGTGCGGAACTTGTTCAATAAGTGCCGGTAAATTATCCAGGTTCAGTCCATGACCTGCGTTCACCTTCATTCCAAGTTTATGAATCAGCTCAGCCCCAATTTTTAACCTGCTGAGTTCCTTTTCTATTGTATTCCGGTCGGCTGCATTTGCATAGGTTCCGGTATGTAATTCAATCGCATCGGCACCCAGCTCCCCGGCCAGCTCAATATCTTCAGGATTGGGATCCAGAAAGAGACTGATTTCGATCCCGGTGTTTTTAAATGCCGGGAACACGCGGTGTTTAAAGTCATCAAATACATGCGGCATATGAAGGCCGCCTTCAGTCGTCAGTTCTTCCCTTCCTTCAGGAACCAGGGTACAGAGGTGCGGGTCAATCTCTTTGCAAATTTCAATCATCTTATCACTGGCCGCCATTTCAAAATCCAGGATTCCGGTTACGGATTTTTTCAGGTTAAAGACATCCTGGTCCCGGATATGACGTCTATCGCTGCGAAGATGAAAAACAATTCCGGCTGCCCCGGCGCGTTCACAAATTGTTGCGGCTTCCACCGGGTCGGGATAACCTTCACCGCGGGCATTGCGAAGTGTTGCAATATGATCGATATTTACAAGAAGTCTCATAGTCTATAAAATGTTCGTAATTTATTTATTCAAAGATACAATATCCATTTGCAAAAAAATCAGATCATGTCTGTGCCGGAATATAATTATCGGAACATACTGAGTGTTTGTATACTCCTGCTGATCGCAGGTTGTGGGGTCACTCAGAGGTCTTCGCAGCCGGTCTGGGACAATTCAGGCAATTCCAGTGCACCCATCATTGCTTCTGTGAGCAACTATAGTGAGGTTACACGCCAGCTCTTTGGAGCGCACAGCGAATGGAAAGGTACGCCCTACAGGTTGGGTGGAAACGGAATGAATGGCGTGGACTGCTCTTCATTTACCCAGATAGTTTTTCGAAATTTTTTTGGGGCTGATCTGCCCAGGAACACACGACAGCAGCTGCAGGAAGGCTCCGGAGTGAGAAGAAACTCCGTAAGGCCGGGAGATTTGATTTTTTTTCGGACAAGCCGGGGAATGTTACATGTAGGGATTCTGATGGAGGATGGTGATTTTCTTCATGCATCCACCTCTTCGGGTGTAATGATCTCAAATGTTAGTGAGCGGTACTGGGCATCAAAATACCTGGGAGCACGCCGTATTTTATAAACCATCCTTCCTTTATTTTTCTCAATCTTTCTGCCGCACATATTTTAAATTAGCAATCAGGGGTAACCGGAAACCGGTTATTTCTGAACGTGCCTGTCTTCACATTCGTTGTAAATAATGAATCTTGAATAAATTAAAAATCATTATGAGCAAAGAGAAGAAAAAGGAATTGAAAGATTATTCAGCAGATTTATTATCATTGGAATCTCATCTGATGAAGGCTGTAAAAAAACAGAAAACCTCAGACCGTGTTAAAGATTCGGATGCAATTGATCTGTTGCATGAAATCGATAAAACATTGAGTGAACAGGTCATGAAACTGGAAAATCATGTAGAGCGGCTGGGCGGCGAGCTAAAGTCGGACCTGAAAGAGAAACTGGCTACCTTTACAGGTTCAGTTGCAGGGATGATTGACAACTTCAGAACGGATCCCACATCGAAGATCCTGAGAGATAATTATACTGCCCTCTCAATGTTATCTATTGGCTATACCATGCTGCACACGGTGGCACTTGCCAATGAAGATTCATTGCTTGCCGAATTAACGGATTCGCATCTGTCTGAACTAACCCAGCTTGTTGCTGAAGTAAGTCGGGTGATCCCCCTGGTAGTAGCAAGGGAAACTATTGATGATCCCATTCGGGCAGAAGAAATTGGAAAGATTGCTCTTGAGAATACTCAGGAAGCCTGGGCAGGAGAAAATATCAAAGGGGGCCCAAGCATCATTTAATTAAAAGGAATGTTGAATTGAAGTATCTAACGAAAAACCGGCAACATGCAGGTGCCGGTTTTTTTGTTTCTTAATGTTAAAGCAATTCAAACCTGGATTGAAAAAAGCGTAAATACTCCGGTTCATAAACAAACTTCAAACCGGTTATGGATTCGCGATTTTCATAGACGGCTTCAACAGATTCGGCAACTACATCCATGTGGGCCTGTGTATAAACCCTGCGGGGGATGGTAAGACGAACCAGCTCCAGGTTGGGATAATTATGTTTGCCGGTTTCCCTGTTTCTGCCCGCCGATACCACTCCGCGTTCCATAGCACGAACACCGGAATCAAGATAGATGGCCGAAGCCAGGGCCTGTGCAGGCAGCTGATCCTGAGAAAGGTGAGATAATATTTTTTTGGCATTCAGAAATACTCCATGGCTTCCTATCGGTTTCACAACCGGTATACCCATATCTATCAATTTTTCACCAAGGTACTGTACCTGGCCTACACGTGCACGGATATGGTCGTGATCAACAGATTCGGTTATACCGATAGCTAGCGCTTCCATGTCTCGCCCGGCCATTCCGCCGTAGGTATGCAGGCCTTCATAAATAACTACCATATTCCGGGCTTTATTAAAGATCTCTTCATCATTCACCGCTAAAAAACCGCCAATATTAACCAGTGCATCTTTTTTTGCACTCATCGTGGCTCCGTCCGTCAGAGAGCAAATTTCTTTCACTATATCTACAACGGAATGGTCTTTATATTCCTCTTCACGTTCTTTGATAAACCATGCATTCTCGGCCACACGGGTCATATCGTGAATAATCGGTATCCCATGTTTTTGAGTTAGGTCGCGAACCTCTTTTAAATTTTTCATCGAAATGGGCTGCCCGCCGGCCATATTTACAGTGGTTGCAATGGATACATAAGGAATGCGATCGGCCCCTTTGTGGTCAATCAGTTTTTCGAGTTTATTCAGATCAATGTCAGCCTTGAAGGGATGTTCATTTTCCGGATCGTGTGCTTCATCAATAATCACATCCACAAAGGTTCCCCCGGCCAGTTCCTGATGAAGTTTTGTAGTGGTGAAATACATGTTACCCGGTATAAAATCACCCTCTTTAATCATTAACTGTGAAATGATATGCTCTGCTGCACGGCCCTGGTGCGTGGGCACTACATATTTGTACCCGTAGTACTGCCGGATGGTCTCTTCCAGATGATAAAAATTTACGCTGCCGGCATACGATTCGTCACCCAGCATCATGCCGGCCCATTGCCGGTCACTCATGGCGGAAGTGCCGCTGTCGGTCAGGAGGTCGATGTAAACATCCCGGGATTTAAGCAGAAATGTGTTGTAACCGGCTTCTTTTATGGCTTGTTTTCTTTCCTGCCGGGTAGTCATCCGGACAGGTTCAACCATTTTTATTTTATAGGGCTCCGCCCATGATCGTTTCTTTTGATCACTCATTGATAACTCCTTTTTGATGAAGTTCTTAATTGGTTAGTGTTGAAGAAGTGTATGGGAAAAATATTGCAGATACGTTGCCGGGGGATAAGCGTGGGGGCTGTTGCAAATGTTGTCAGCAATTATGCTGTTAACCGGTCTCTGATATGAATAAAAATGTTTAATCATAAATTTAAAGTAGCAGATTTGTGAATCACTCACCAACTTAAATTATGTGTTTGATATTTCTTAATAAATGTTCCTTTTTTGATTCGAATGCAAAGCTTTATCTTAGGGAATGGCTTTATTAATATTTTACCTGTTTCTGGCAATCGGCCTCTCATTTTTGTGTTCTATTCTGGAGTCGGTACTGTTATCGGCAACAACTTCATATGCTGCCGTTCTGGAAAAAAAAGGATCGAAAAGCGGAACAC
>JBBDMD010000220.1:0-1802 GCA_040878515.1 Balneolaceae bacterium
GTTGGTGAGCACAAAGGATTTCCATTTTATACAATTGGACAGCGAAGAGGCCTCGACCTTCCGATGGGGAAACCTGTATATGTTACTCATATAGATGCTGAAAATAATGTGATTACCATTGGAGAAAAGGAAGACCTGATTAATACAACCTGCCGGGCAAAAGAGATGAACCTGGTAAAATTTGATCGGATACCCGGCGGCGAGATGGAAATTACAGGAAAAATCAGGTACAACGATGATGGGGCTATCGGTACGATTAAACAATTATCTGAAGATGAATTTAAGGTACGGTTTCCCGCCGGAAGAGAGGCCATTACGCCGGGACAGGCAATTGTATGTTATGACGGGGATGATGTAGTGGCAGGTGGATGGATCCATAAAGTTAATGTAAAAATGGATGAGCAACAGGAAGTATTGTAATAGCGGCCGCGAAACAAATCGGGTGTTTAAACGTACATATGATCCACCTCATTCTGATAAATCAATTCTTATGAAACTTCATATTTTTAGCCTGCCGATTCTTCTGTCTTTTGTTATTTCTCCAGCACTCTATGCACAGTTTGAGGGAGAAATTGAATACCGGATCTATAATCCGGCCGAAATAGAGAACAAGGAGAAATCATTAAGCCTGACTTTTACCAAAGACCGGCTGTTCATTCAATCGGACGACAATGTGGATGTCATGAATGGTGTAAGTACAAATGGAATCCTGATACGAAGTGATCTTCAGGACTTTGTACTTTTGACTTCGCCTGATGAAGCAGTGAAAGTTGCCAAAAGTGATCTG
Organism: Balneolaceae bacterium; assembly: GCA_040878515.1. Lineage (GTDB taxonomy): Bacteria > Bacteroidota > Rhodothermia > Balneolales > Balneolaceae > Rhodohalobacter. The sequence goes on from JBBDMD010000220.1 coordinate 788, forward strand.
GATGGCCTCGTATCGATGATGAATCGTTTCAGGGAATCGCCTGAAAAAACGGAGAATAAGCCATTTGAATGGGATGAAAAAGTCATTGAAACCGGCCGTATCCGTACTCTTAACGGATATAGAACCAAAGAATTTACACTGATGGGCGGCGAAGATTACGACATAATATCTGTCTGGCTCACGGATGAAATTAAGGCAGACTGGGGCCTGCTGATGCAAACCTGGTACGATACAGGTGTAACAGAACTTGGCGAAAATATTCCTGTTGAATTGGTTATGAATAAAAACAGCTTTCCCCTGCTGGTTGAAGTGATGAAAGAGAACCGGATTATCTTTAGTGCAGAGGCAACGAATGTGAATAACACAACATTTGACAGAAGTGTGACTGAAGTATCTGATACGATCAAACTGCTGAGTTTCTCTGATGTGATGATGAACATGTTCAGGCAAAGAAAATAACAAATGCGAAACCGGTGCTATTTACTTTTCTTGCTGGGTTTATTTGTTTCAGGTTGTTCACTGTTTTCTGCCGGTTCGGAAAAGTTAACTCTTCAAAATCAAACGGGCAGCGGTAATTCTTATACATATCCTCAGCCGGACCCGGAAATCCGGGGAGCACTCGACACATACCGGGATTCACTGAATCAGGTAATGAATGTGAAAGTTGCTGATGTGGCAGACACACTCCGCTTTGGTGAACCGGAAAGCGCCCTTGGTAATCTTGCAGCAGATGCTCTGCGCTTTCGGGCCGCCGCCGAATTGAGAACATTTATACACATTGGCATCATCGGGGAGGGATCGTTTAAACTCTATTTTGAGCCCGGTGTTCTAACTCTTGGTGATGTTTATGAATTTATGCCTTATCAAAATCATCTGGTAGTCCTTACTCTCTCCGGCAATATGGTAAATAAGCTGAGTAATGAAGTGGCCAGAACGGGGGGTGCCCCCATTAGCGGTGTTCGGTTCCGGATAAATGGATCCGGTGCTCAGGGCGTACTTGTAAATGCAGAAGTTG
>JBBDMD010000221.1:0-1770 GCA_040878515.1 Balneolaceae bacterium
CCAGTCGGCAGAAGAGGTAAAAAATTCAGTACGTGAATATTTTAAAACCTATGCATCCACTTTCAGCTCCCTGCCGAAAAACGAATGGGTACGGGTAAGTTATGGATTGAGAACGGACCGGTCGTCCGGGCACGTATTTGAATTCTTTGATGAGGATAGAAAATCGGATCAGGAAGCATTCAGTATGTGGATATCCGCCGGTGAACTGGATCGATATAAGAATGGAAGCCTCCGGGAAGATCAGTTTATGGGCAGGTTACAAAGTGCTGATCTGATTGATACTGAGAATAGAACGGATCTCAATGTATTTGGCAGCGTTCTGGAAACGGCTCTGAATGATGCAGATACTGAGTATCTGAGGGTAAGCGGTACTCCAAAACCGGTTTATCTTCCGGGAATGGGTGTGCATTACAGACTGAATATTTCAGTACGGCCACAGGTCTTTATCAATCAATTAAGAATATCCACTGAAGATTTTGAGATGGATCTGGATAGTTTAATGCTCGGCTTGTCTGAAGGCCTTGAGGTGATGAGTGAACAGTTAAGCCCTCTTGCAATTAAGCTGGATAGCATTTTTAGCGGAAATCTGACGCGGGAACAGAGAGACAGCCTTCGGAATGAAGCCCGCGAGGTTCGCAGGGAAATACGTATTCATGCCGATTCACTTCGAAACAGGGTCCGACCTCATGCTCCGCGACCGCCAAACCCACCTGGCTCTATTGCCGACTCTGTGGATGTAGCGGCTGAATCTGAAAAAATGATGGTGCAGCTGAAAGATGTTTTAAGCAATTACGGTTCCACACTATCCTCGCTGCCTGATAATGAACTGCTGATGATTACCCTCAACTGGAGCGGCAGGCACCGGGATTTACCACAGCGGACCGAAGTGAGAATTAAAAAATCGAACCTGTTAAGAGGTGAAGACCCTGAAATCGAAGAAATTATGCGTAGATGATCAAAGATGACCTCTGAAAAACCGTGTCCGGATTCAGTTTCGGGCACGGTTTTTTTTCAGGTAATCATACTGATCGATTACGAAAGCGGTGATAAGTTTCCAGAAAGTGTGATTTCAGGCTCCAATCACAGATTCGTGTCTTTGTAAGATGAGATAGTACTGCCTATTTATATTTTTTAAATTACTATAAATAAACAGTTTAATGGCTTTGATATCCCCTCTCGGAGAGGCTGTGAGAAAATTAAACAACAAGCAATAGAAACACTTATTCCGGAGGGCCACGAAGACTCGAGGACACGAAGATTTCACGAAGTCTATTAATCAGTTTTTATTTTACTTCATGCACCTAGTGGCTTTCTGCATTCGTGGCGAAAAATAAAAGGCCGATATATTTGATTACGAATTTCCTCATAATCCTTCGAGAGGGGAATTTTGCCCTGTCACCTCAGAAATAGTGTTGCCCGCTCAACTATGTTATCTACTATGCCAAGGCTTTGTTGATCAAGAAAACTTCGTAGAGCAGGCTTTTGGGTAAAATTAATCGCTCAAAATGAAACATACTGACCTAAGAGTACAGCCAGGATGACAATGAGATAAATTTGGCAATAAAATATATTATTTGGCATTATATTGTTTTACAAATAACGGTAAATACTGTGTTTACATCCTTTTAATGTTCCTGAAAAGATAGAGAATGAATAATTTCCTTTCAAATGATATCTTAGATCATAAAGATGAAGTTTCATGGATGAACTTTAAAAAACTCATTTTATTGATATGGAACCACTGATTGAGTTTTTTGAGAATGTTCCCAC
>JBBDMD010000222.1:0-10203 GCA_040878515.1 Balneolaceae bacterium
CCCGCAACTGATTAATGTAAGTGCAGGGCGCAATCTCTTTCCACCTGTACTTAATATATATTTCTGAGGGGAATAGAGGCTTTCCGGTTTTTCAGGTATTTCCAGATTTTGAAGGCCTTTCTCAATTAATGAGGTATAGCGATGTAAAAAATCCAAGTAATTATAATCTTATCTGTTTCCAAAGGTTGTGAATATACAAAATTCAGAAGCTTCTGTTTGATTTAATTGATATAAGAAACCAATGTGAGTACTATAAAAAAAGACCGGGTTTTTTATTTATAAGATCTCCTCAAATGCTGCATGCCCAGCTCCTTAAAATGGCTGCATCCCAACAGGGTTAAGATCATTTTGGTACTCTCCTTCCATTCTTCAATAAGCTGCAATAAACCTTCTTCACCCTTTTCAACAACCGTTTTTATAACGGGCTGGGCCACCGCAGTAAAATCAGCCCCCAGGGCAATTGACTTCACTATATCGAACGGACTTCGAATCCCGCCCGAAGCTATCAGTGAATAATGAAATTCATTGCGAAGCTTATTTACTTCTGTTAATGACTGAACAGTCGGAATACCCCAGTTATTAAACTGATGCCGTGGATTTTTCTTTTCAGGGCGTAAATTCTCAACTCTTGCCCAGCTTGTACCGCCGGCTCCTGCCACATCAATTGCATTGACTCCTATTGAGAGCAGCCGTCTTGCTGCTTCTCCGGAAATACCAGCTCCTGTCTCTTTCACAATAACCGGGCAATCTGTATTGGCAACCAGGTGTATAATGCCCTTCTCAATCCCTTTGAAATTGTGATCCCCCTCTGGCTGCATAAGTTCCTGTAGAGGATTTAAATGGACGATAATGGCATCTGCTTCTATCGATTTCACCAGCATGCCGATCTTTTTATCTTTCAGGTTTCCTATCAGTTGTGCACCCCCGATATTGGCTGCTATAAATGCCGTGGGAGCCAAATCTCTGACAACTGAGAATGTATCTGTAAGCCCCGGATCTTCCAGCATAGCTCGCTGGCTGCCCACTCCAAAAGGCAGATTCAGCTTTTCGCAGCATTTGGCAATAATGGCATTCACAGGGCCCGCTTCGGTATATCCGCCCGTCATAGATGAAATAAATAAAGGAAACGAAAATCGCCGGCCCAAAAATGTTGCATCCAAATCTATATCCTCCGGATTCACTTCCGGGAGTGCATTGTGTACAAAGTCGTATTGTTCAAAACCAGTTGTTTTTTCGTACGACACATCACTATTTACGGTTAAATCAACATGATCTTTTTTCCTTTCCTGAATAGTCATAGCAGTTTATTCTGTGTGTATATTTGACTCATCGTCAAACCGGAATATCTTCAAATTTTATCCGGAATTGAAAATTTAAATCATATAAGAGCCGCCATTTATATGAAATGTGGATCCTGACATATGTTTTACTTTTCCGGAAGCCAAAAAAACGGCCAGGTTAGCGACTTCACCGGGTTTTGTTATTGAATCAAAAGCAGAATCACGGGTCAGATACTCTTCACCATAAACAGAAACAGATTCCCTTGCCATATCTGTCTCGATAAATCCCGGAGCTATACTGTAGGCTACTATTCCCTTTTTAGAGTAATCCCTGGCTATACTTTTTGTAAATGCCACCATTCCGGCTTTAGAAGCAGCATAAGCCGCATATTCCTGAGTATCTCCGCGGTATGCGGCCCGCGAAGCTATATTTATAAGAATACCATCACTTTTCTTTTTGATATGCTGATTTATAAACCATTTGCTCAACAGAGATGAAGCCCTCAGATTCACCTGCATCGTTTGATCCCAAACATCAAGCCACTGATCATCAGGGGCTGAAAAATCAGAATCTACAAATATACCCGCATTATTGATCAGTACATCCGGGAGATCATCCCGGAAAAGTGGTTTTAATACAGAAATGATCTCTTCCTGATCAGACAGATCGGCAAAAAGGCCGTTAAACCGGGTTTTGAGTTTTAAATCATCGGGAAAAGATGACTTTCGGGCGGTCCCGGTTACTCTAAAATCTTCTGAGAGAAGTTTTTTTGATATCTCGTACCCAATTCCCCGGGAACTGCCGGTAACCATTGCATGAGGCATAACATAAATTTAATAATGGTTCTGATCTGTTATGAAATATTAGTTAATCAACTAAATCCGGAATTATTACTGTCTCTTTTTCCTGTAAACAGGCACATTAGAGCATGCTTCTCCATACATCAGCTTGCTTACATGGGGAATCAGTTTTTTTGTGGCGTACATGTAAACTTCAGCGGGTACATCCATTTTACTGCATCCCTTCAGCAACACGAAACTTCCTTCATAATCTGACCAGTTATAAGTATCAAGCTTTTGCTTAAGTACCTGGCTTATCACAGATTTCTTATCCCCAAAAAACACATCCTCTGAATTTTCTTCTGCATGCTGAACAACCAGCATATAGGCCCATTTTGGAATAATGGCATCAGTTGAACAGTAAACGGCAAGATAAGCACCTTTATACTGTTCCCAGTTGTGAGATTCCATTTTTTCCCGGAACTCTTTCTCTTTTAATATCATCTCCTGAAATAGAAAATCTTTCAGGTCCAGCTCTTTCACAGATATATTTCCGGTAAATTTTTCCAGGTCAACTGTTTCAAGTTTAGACTGTTTAACTTTATTAACAATCTCGGCCATTATCTTATCTAAAATACGTTATTGAAAAATATGAGCTTCTAAAATTACAGTGAAAAGGATTCACCGCAGGAGCAGCTTCGCGCTGCATTTGGATTATGAAAATGAAATCCCTGGCCTTCCAGCCCTTCAGAATAGTCCAGTTTGGTTCCGGCCAGATAGAGAAAGCTTCTCATATCTACAATAATTTTGACCCCTTGTTCATCAAACTCTTTGTCATCCTTGTTCACATTTTCGCCGGGTTCAAAATCAAGATCGTACGTTAATCCGGAACAGCCGCCACTCACTACGGAAACACGCAGAGGAATATTCTCCGGGATATTTTTCTCCCTCCGAATTTCATGAATTCGATGCGCAGCCTGTTCACTGATACTAATAGACATTCTGAATCCTCCTAAACGGAAATTACCTGAATTTCGGGATCAATACGCTTCACCATACTTTCAATCGCATAGAGAGTACCGGATGTTGCAGTCGGGCAGGTTCCGCATGCTCCCTGGTAGTGCACCTTGAGCCTGTTGCCATCCAGTCCGATGATCTTAAGTCCACCACCATCAGCCAGCAGATACGGGCGAACCTGCTCATCCAGTAACTGATTGATCTGCATCAGTCTTGGATCTTTAGTCTCTTTCACTTCTTTCGCAGCGTGAACCTCTTCATCTTCTACCAGGTCCATCTGTGGTTTCGCTTCACGGATGGGCGGAGCCAGTTTTCTGAGCAACTCAGACCAAACGGCATTTCCATCCTGTGTTACTGTAACATATTTATCAACGTAGTACACATTTATTACATGCTCTATGTCGAAAAGAGCTTTAGCCAGCTCATCATGTTCAGCATCCATGTTGCTCTCAAATGATTTTGTAACACCATTTGTAAGCGGTTCACCCAAAACAAATCTCATTGCGTCGGGATTGGGTGTTCGTTCTATTTCTTTAATTTTTGGCATAATTTTATTCTTTATTTATTCAAAAAATGCTTTTACGTAGTTAATTCCTTTTACCAGTCTGTTGATGTCTTCTTTGTTGTTATAAAACGAAATGGATGCCCTGGTTGTTGCCGGAATATCATATCTCCGCATGACTGGCTGGGCACAGTGATGGCCTGTTCGTACAGCAATTCCTTTTTTATCCAGTATTGTCCCCACATCCAGGGCATGTATTTTATCAAATACGAATGAGATCACTGACGCCCGGGTATTGGAAGTTCCTACAAATTTAAGCCCTTCAATTTGGGACAGTTTTTCAACGGCATACTCTACAAGTTCTGCTTCTCTTGCAGCGATATTTTCTATTCCGATATTTTCCACGTAATCAATTGCAGCACCAAGTCCAATACCGGCCGCAATTGGAGGGGTGCCTGCTTCGAACCGGAAAGGAACCCTGTTATAAGTTGTTTCTTCAAAACTCACTTTATCAATCATATCTCCGCCGCCACGATAAGGAGGCATGGATTCAAGCAGATCTTTCCTGCCGTATAGAATACCAAAACCCGTGGGGCCGCACATTTTATGAGCGGAAAATGCAAAGAAGTCGCACCCGATATCCTGAACATTCACCTTTTGATGAGGTACGGATTGTGCCCCGTCAATCAGAACGGCTGCTCCGGCATTGTGTGCCAGTTCTGTAATTCGCTTAACGGGATTAACCGTGCCCAGTGCATTCGAAATATGGACAACTGCAACCATTTTGGTTTTCTCAGTGAGCATATTCTCATACGCATCCATTTCCAGTTCACCTGAATCGGAAATTGGAATCACTTTAATTTTAGCTCCCGTACGTTCAGCAACCATCTGCCAGGGTACGATATTGGCGTGGTGCTCCATTTCTGATAAAATAATTTCATCTCCCTCAGAAAAGTGCTTTAAACCGTAGCTGTTAGCCACCAGGTTAATTGAATCGGTGGTTCCGGTTGTATAAACAATTTCGTCTTCACTGGCAGCATTAATGTAGTTCTGTACCTTTTTACGGGTTAGTTCATAGGCATCTGTTGCCTTTTGACTCAGAGTATGAATACCCCTGTGAACATTCGCATGTTCGAATCGGTGGTAGTGATCCAGACGGTCAGCTACCTGAGAAGGCATTTGACTCGACGCAGCATTGTCCAGGTAAACAAGAGGTTCACCGTTGATCTTCTGATCTAATACCGGAAAATCTTTCCGTATCAAATCAAAGTTTACTGCTGTTATGGATTCTGCAACCTGGTTCATCTATGCTGTTACTTTTGCTACGTTGTTGGCTTCTGTATACCTGTTTACTTCATCAATTAAAAGCTGATGAACGGATTCAACTTTCATATTCTCAATCGTTTCAAGAGCAAAAGCATAGGTCAGAACCTCTTTGGCTTTTTGCTCTGTCATTCCCCGGCTTTGTAAATAGAAAACTTCCTCAGGGTCCAGCTGACCAATAGTGGCACCGTGAGAACAAAGCACATCATCCGCAAAAATTTCAAGCTGTGGTTTTGTATTTACAAGCCCGTCAATAGAAAGCAGTAAATTCCGGTTTTCCTGGAAAGAGTCGATTTTTTGCGCATCTCTGCGAACAAAAATCTTTCCATTGAAAATACTGTGCGCATTACCGTTAACAACTACTTTATGAAGCTGATGGCTGTGGGCATGCGAAAATTGATGATCCATCGTTGAATGAGTATCTGCTGTCTGGTTTCCATCAATCAAAACAAGCCCATCCAGTGTAAAATCAACTTCTTCAGCTTCCTGGATCACTTTCGGTTCATTCCTTGAAAGCTTTGCACCCAGGTTAATCGTGTATGAATGGTATTCCGCATTTTTTCCCACATATGCAATTGGACGGGAAAAATGGAATGCTTCCAGGCTGTCACGCTGTAATCGCACGTGATGAATATGGGCTTTCTCTTTAACCTTAACTTCACAAACAGGAATTGTTAAATATACATTATCACTCAGGCCAATATGGTCTTCAATAATTGTAACATCCGACTCTTCCTCTGATACCACCAGCATTCTTGGCGTTGCTATATAAGGCTTGGCTGAATCTGTATAGAGATTTAAAACCTGGATAGGTGCTTCAGCTTTTGCCCCTTTTTCAAGATGCACAAAAGCGCCATCATTGAAATTCAACCCGTTATATGGAACAAATACATCCTTCTCATAATCCACCAGGTTGTTCAGATACTCTTTAACGGAGTTATTATCTGAGTAATCAGAAAGATTACCAACGGTTACGCCATCACCAAGCCCACCGACAGAGGAGAATTTCTCATGGTATTTTCCATTAATAAATACAAGCCTGCTCCGGTCAGATTCAGGCAGAAAATATTTTTCAATATCCGTTGCCGGCAACAAACCAGCATCTTCCAATGAAACGAATTCAGTTCGTTTAAGCTGTCTGAGATCTGTAAATCTCCACTTTTCAATTTTTTTGTCAGGAAATGGAGCTGCATTCAGCTCAGACTTACTTTTTTCCCGTATCTCTACCCATCGGGCATTTTCTGCAGTACCGGGAGTCTTGGCTAATTCATGTAAAAAAGATGGTTCTACCTGTGTAGGAAGTGCCATTAAACTACCTCACCATTTACTTTTGCGTGTGTTTCGAGCCATTCGTATCCCTGTTCTTCGAGTTTGATAGCCAGTGATTTATCTCCGGATTTGATGATTCTTCCGCCCATCATAACATGGACAAAATCCGGTTCAATATAATTTAACAGACGCTGATAGTGTGTAACAAGAACAACGGAATCTTCATCGCCATGAAGCTTATTAATTCCATCGGCTACGATTTTTAGTGCGTCAATATCGAGGCCCGAATCGGTTTCATCCAAAAAGGATAATCTTGGCTCCAAAACTGCCATTTGAAAAATTTCATTTCGCTTTTTCTCACCACCTGAAAATCCTGTATTTACACTTCTTTCCAGGAAATCAGGATTCATTTGAACCAATTCCAGTTTAGTGCGCGCATAATCGTCAAATTCCAGCGGATCGAGCTCTTCTCTTCCCCTGGATGCAGCAATTGTATTGTATGATTCACGTAAAAGCGTATTATTTGTAACGCCCGGTACTTCAACGGGGTATTGAAATGCTAAAAAGATACCGGCATGAGCTCTTTCATCCGGATCAAGCTCCAGAATACTTTCTCCATTATAGATTATATCACCCTTTGTGACTTCATATTCAGGATGGCCTGCCACTATCTTCGACAGCGTACTTTTACCGCTGCCATTGGGCCCCATAAGCGCATGGATTTCACCTTTATTTATCGTCAGGTTTACTCCTTTGAGGATCTCAGTTCCTTCACCCTCAACTTCAACATGTAGATCTTTAATTTCTAACACTATTATTCTTCGTTTGGTTAATTTTTAAAATATATTTTTTACTTGATATTCTTCCGGCAAACAGGCAATGATGAACCAGTTACCCAACACTTCCTTCAAGTTTTATACCTAAAAGCTTGTTCGCTTCGATGGCAAACTCCATAGGAAGTTCTTTGAGCACCTCTTTACAAAATCCATTTACAATCAGGGATATTGCATCATCTTCACTGATACCTCTTTGTTGCAGATAAAAAATCTGGTCTTCCCCTACCCTCGATGTTGTAGCTTCGTGCTCAATTTTTCCGGTCGGATTGGCCGACTCGATATATGGAAATGTATGGGCTCCGCAGGTTTGGCCAATCAGCATCGAATCGCACTGAGAATAGTTCCGTGCGTTATCGGCCTTCTTACTGATTTTTACCTGGCCTCTGTAGCTGTTATTAGATTTTCCCGCACTAATTCCCTTAGAGATAATCGTACTTTTCGTGTTTTTCCCAAGATGAATCATTTTCGTACCGGTATCTGCCTGCTGCATATGATTGGTAACGGCTACAGAGAAAAACTCTCCAACAGAGTAATCACCCTGCAAAATAACGCTTGGGTATTTCAGGGTAACGGCAGAGCCGGTTTCAAGCTGCGTCCAGGAAATTTTTGAATGATCTCCCCTGCAGGCTCCCCGCTTGGTTACAAAGTTGTAGATACCGCCTTTCCCGTCTTTATCTCCTGAGTACCAGTTTTGTATGGTAGAATATTTTATTTCTGCATTCTCCATTGCAACCAGTTCAACAACTGCAGCGTGCAGTTGATTTTCATCATACATGGGTGCTGTACAACCTTCCAGGTAACTTACCTGGCTGTTGTCTTCTGCAATAATCAGGGTTCTTTCAAACTGGCCGGAATTCATATTGTTAATCCGGAAATAGGTTGAGAGCTCCATTGGGCAAATGGTGTCTTTCGGGACATAACAAAACGACCCGTCAGAGAACACAGCCGAATTGAGTGCCGCATAGAAATTATCGCGTGCCGGCACAACGGATCCCATATATTTCTTAACCAGTTCAGGATGATTTTGAATCGCCTCCGAAATGGAACAAAAAATTACACCTGCTTCTGCGAGTTTCTCTTTAAATGTGGTAAAGATAGAAACACTGTCAAATACAGCATCAACGGCAACGCCCGATAACATTTTTTGCTCATCAAGTGGGATTCCAAGCTTCTCGTAGGTTTCCCTGATATTTGGATCCACATCATCGAGACTGTCCAGTTTAGGCTTCTTTTTAGGAGCTGAGTAGTACTGGAGAGAATCAAATTTTGGTTTATTGTAAGTGGCATTAAACCAGCTGGGTTCTTCCATCTCCTTCCAGCCGCGATATGCCTTTAAACGAAACTCGAGCATCCATTCCGGCTCATTTTTACGATTCGATATTTCCCGCACAATATCTTCGTTAATGCCGGCTGGGAAATCTTCATATTCAACGTCTGTAGTGAAGCCATATTTGTACTCTTCACCAATCATTGATTCGAGAGCTTTTGTCTCACTCATAATGTTCTGTCTTCTTGCTTTAAAACTTTTTTTGTTTCCTCAAATAACGCGTAGTTATCACTGTTAGTTCGTCAGTGGTGAACAACAGGCTGATTATGCTTATTTGGAATGAATAAATATAAGCAAAAAACCCACCACGTTAAAACCTTACTGCTTTGTTCAGAAAGAACGTATTTTTTTAATTCAAGCTCCAATTGAATTCGCCTATACATCTGATTGGCAATGATATATAACGCTGTCCAGAGTAAGAATTCCCCTTATTTATGATCCAAATCCGACATTAAAAGTCCGACACAAGCGGCATTTATTATATCATCAACTGAACATCCGCGCGATAAGTCCATAAACGGTTTACTTAATCCCTGTAATATAGGGCCCGTTGCAGTAGCCCCAGCCAATCGTTCCGTGATTTTATATGCAATGTTTGCTGCATCCAGGTTTGGAAATATAAATACATTTGCCTTTCCTGCCACAGTTGAATCCGGTGCCTTTCTTTCTGCAACTTCCGGCAGTAAAGCAGCATCAAATTGTAACTCGCCATCAATTTTCCAGCCCGGCTTTTTGGCTTTGGCCGATTTTAAAGCTTTAGTCACCAGCTCCACACGCTCGTGCCTTGCACTGCCGTAGGTGGAAAATGACAAGAATGCAATAATCGGTTCTTCCCCTGTCAGCAACCGGTGGGTGTAGCCGGCATCGATGGCAATATCGGCCAGCTGATCAAATTCCGGATAGGGAACCACGCCACAATCCGCATAGGAAAACACTCTGTCGTCAGGCATCTCCATCAAAAAAGTACTGGATACCAACGAGGATCCTTCCGTAACTCCTACAGTACGAAGAGCCGCCCGTATTACATCGGCCGTTGATGCAATAGAGCCTGCAACAGCTGCATCTGCCCTCTTATTTAAAAGCAGCCATCCCGCTGTGTGCAGCGGATCTTTGGCAATATCAGTTATTTGTTGGTCAGATAGATTTTTATGCGAAAGCTTCTCTGTAAAAAAACGAATCTTTTCCTCCATCCAATCCGGAGAAAGTGGCGAGACAATCTGAATATTTTCAGGCAGTGATAATTCATGACGCTCTGCCAGCGAATATATCATGGTTTCATCGCCAATTAGAATGGGAGATGCAATTCCCGTATTCAGGATCCGATTTACTGCTTTCAAAACCCGAATATCCAGTGCTGCTTCAGGAAATATTACTTTCCCTTTCATTTTTGCTGCCCGATTCCTGATTTTATCTAAAAGTGCCATGTTACTATTTTATCGTAATTTATATTTATTCTGGAATTGTTCAGTCTATAACAAAAGTACAATTGCTGCAATTGAAATAATAATTCCGATCCACTGTATTCCGGTTAACTTGTCTTGCCACCGTGTAATTCCCAGCAAGGTTCCCCCAAGTACAGTCAGTAAATTTACGCTGCTGTAGACTATACCCCCGTTCATTCTCTCAAGAGCCTCAATTAAGAAAATAGAGGTGTAGAAATTGGGGATACCTATGGCAATTCCCATTCCAATCTCCGGCCACGAAAATGATATTGATCTGTCCTTGTGAAACGCTAAGAAGATGATCCCGATCACAAATGCGATAAAAAAGACCAGGCCCATAAACTGTTCTTTTTCGAGAAGCGCTGAAAATTCCCTTTCATATACTTTTAATGAATTAAAGCTTTAAAACTAATTTTATTTGTATTGA
>JBBDMD010000223.1:0-1758 GCA_040878515.1 Balneolaceae bacterium
AAAAAGATTACCTTACAATGCTTGTTAATTCATTTGAGAAGGAAGCCGAGCGAGAGCAAACCATTATTGGCCCGCATCGCGATGAAGTTGTTTTTTATCTTGGTGATATGGAACTTCGCAATTACGGGTCCCAGGGACAGCATCGACTTTTTTCAATGGCTCTGAAAATGGCACAACTGTTTTACTATTCTGATGAACTTGATGATTTGCCTGTCATGCTGCTGGATGACGTATTTGGCAACCTTGATCAGGAAAAAACGGATATTATTACCGAAACACTCACGAAACACTCCGGACAAACGTTTATTACCTCTGCATCAGAACGCCCGTTTAAAAAAGAACTGTTTGAAGGAAGTGATGACAACAGCTGGTTTACGGTTATCGATGGCAGCGTAGCAACAAAATTTTAGCGATCTCATGGCTTTTGGAAAAAAACCACAATCGATGAATGAACTCTTAAAAAAGTTCATGAAAAAAATTCCCCATCAAACCGAACTGAAGAGGGGTATGGTTCTCTATATGTGGCCTGAGGTAGTTGGTGAACAAATTAATTCTGTAACGAAGAACCTTCATTTTAAAGGCACCAGCCTGATTGTTCATGTTGAAAATGATGCCTGGAGACATGAACTTCACATGAACAGATTTTCAATTGCTAAAAAACTCAACGATAAAGTTGATTCTAATGTGGTAAAAGAGATCGTTGTAAGAGCTTAGATTAATTCTTCTTATTATTCACGGATCATGGATATCAATAACTTTATAACTGAACGAATTAAATCTTTTTTTTTCCGGGGGAATCCAGCCCAGGCTGAAGATGCCGACCAGGAAGAGTTCTTTCGAAAGGAAAAAGCGATTGCATTTGGCATCTCATTCTTTTTCGCTCTCTGCCTTTGGTTTGTAGTGAATATGAACCGTGATTTTAACGTCACGATTGATGTACCGATCCAGCTTACAAATCTGCCAGATGATGTTGCAGTGAGCAGTGATATACCTGAAAATGCATCCGTAAATTTAACAGGTGAAGGTTGGAATTTAATCAAGATTTACAGAAATCCGCCGCCGGTTAACCTGAGTGCAGATACAAGGCAGATCAATCTTTTTGATCAGCTCAGAAATCAATCGAATGCCTATTCGGATATGAATATTATGCAGGTGGATCCCATACTATTAACGATTGAAACCGAGGCAAAAGCTACAAAAATGGTTCCGCTTCAATCCAGAGTAGAGTTTCAGCTGGAGGATCAATTTGGCCCTGTAAGCACCCCGGAACTGGATCCCGACAGCGTCAGATTAACCGGACCACAGTCTGTATTGGAAGAGATTGAAGAGTGGGAAACGGATACTCTGATTCTAACAAATATTAAGGAAAATGTTGAAATTCCCGTGGATGTACGTTCCCCCTCTTCCGGTGTTTCCATTGAGCCGCCAACAAGTATTTTCAGACTGGATATAGCTGAATTCACAGAATCGGAAATTCGTGTGCCCGTTCGAACCCGTAATCTGCCTTCCGGTAAAGCCGTTACGTACAACCCCTCTTCTGTTATTGTGAGGTTTGATGTGCCTCTGGACCAGTATTCAAGAGTACAGGGAACCCGTCCCTTTGCCGCGTATGTAGATTATTCCACCATCGAACAGGACTCTACGGGACTGGTTACACCTGAGATTGAGAAAGTAGATTCAGAAATTTCAAATGTTACTGTTCGGCTCAGAAGCTTTCAGCCGGCCAGGGTTTCTTATTATAACATCATCCCCGATTAG
>JBBDMD010000224.1:0-2348 GCA_040878515.1 Balneolaceae bacterium
CTCCTCCTGGTTTGCCACCCATCCTTCTTTTAAAAGCCATTCTTCATACCGGTGGATCGGATCTTTAGGCTTCCATTTTTCAAACTCTTCATCAGGGACATAAAAAGTACCCGAGGCTTCTTCATGGCCCCGCATCCGAAATGTCTTGGCTTCAATAAGAACAGGCGTTCCACTCAAAGCAAGCCTGCGGGCTTTTTTCACAGCATTTCGGACTTCAAAGAAATCATTGCCGTCAATCAGCATGCCTTCCAGGCCGTAGCCGGCTGCTCTGTCCGCAAGATTTTCGCAGGCATACTGTTCCGATACGGGAGTAGATAAGCCATATCCATTATTTTCTATCAAAAAAATAACAGGTAATTTCCAGACACCAGCCAGATTTAAAGCCTCGTGAAAATCTCCTTCACTTGTTGCTCCATCTCCACAAAAACTAATAGCAATTTGATTGTTCTTTTTTAACATTTGAGCAAGTGCAATACCATCGGCAACCGGCATGGTGGCAGCAAGATGTGAGATCATTCCATAGATTTTATGCTCAACGGTTCCAAAATGAAACGACCGGTCGCGACCACCGGTAAATCCTTCTGCTTTTCCGAAAAGTTGGCAAAAAAGTGGATAAAGGGGAACATTACGAGTTGTAAAAACTCCCAGATTACGATGCATTGGCAAAATATAATCGTTCTCATCAATTGCAGTTGCCACACCTACTGAGATCGCTTCCTGGCCGATACCGGAAAACCATTTACTGATCTTGTTTTGCCGTAATAAGGATAGCATCTTTTCTTCAATAAGACGGGGTAATAACAAATTTCGATAATACTGAAGGGCTTTTGCCTGTGAAATTTTTTTTGGTGCTGCTATCATTAATTATAAATTTTATGTGTAATTTATTTGTTTATCAGCGTTAGTGGCTTTAACAAAATTAACAAATTTAAACACCGGACAGTATGGACAGGAAAAAAAGTC
This sequence comes from Balneolaceae bacterium, assembly GCA_040878515.1. Classification (GTDB taxonomy): domain Bacteria; phylum Bacteroidota; class Rhodothermia; order Balneolales; family Balneolaceae; genus Rhodohalobacter. Next base: position 964 of record JBBDMD010000224.1, read on the forward strand.
TTTTTGTCAATCATCATTTATCCCAAACTTAGCTTATTAATACAAAATTATAGGAACTGCAATACATGGAAGCACTTGGCAAACAAATCCTTGTTGAATATTACGACTGTGACCAATCTAAATTAAACGATGTAAGTTACATCGAAAATTCGTTGATTCAAGCTACGAAAGCATCCAGGGCAACAATCATTTCACATAATTTTCATAAATTCAGCCCATATGGAATCAGTGGAGTTGTTGTTATTGCTGAATCTCATGTTGCCATCCATACCTGGCCGGAATATAACTACGCTGCCGTGGATATTTTTACCTGCGGCGATACGATAGATCCCTGGGTTATTCAGGAACATCTGAAGGAATATTTTGAATCAAAAAATGTTTCAAGTATGGAAATGAAAAGAGGGCTTTTTAAAGTACCGAAAGGCCAGAAATTACTTTTCAAGCCAAGTCAGGAATACCAAGCTAATTAACAGACGATACACATAATAATGATGGTAAAAACACCAAATACCTACTGCCTTGTTCGGGGAGCGGCTGAAGGACGTACGAGATTAAATGCATTTGATAAATCACTTCTTGAAGCCGGTGTTGGCGACACAAATCTCATGCGTATGAGCAGTATTTTACCCCCCGGTGCAGAAGAAATATCTGTGGATGAATTGATTTTGCCTAAGGGCGGCCTCATACCACTTGCCTATGCTACAATTGATGGAACAACTCCCGGCAGAATGATCTCAGCTGCTATTGCAGTCGGAATTCCTGAAGATGACAATGAGCCGGGGGTGATTATGGAGTTTGAAGATCATGCTTCACTATCCACGGTAGAAGAAATTGTTCAACAGATGGTAGTAGACGGATTTGAATACAGAAACCGTAAACTTAAAGAGATAAAGTGCCTGAGTATTGAACACAAGATAGAACGCTGTGGTGCCGTTTTTGCAGCTGCTGTACTTTGGTATAAGTAGGATTCAGTTCTTCAGTTTCCCTTTTAAAGGTAGCCGGAAATTCCTGTATGCATTCAGATATCTATTAATTTTGAAATAAGACTAATTCATGCCTCTTCAATATAACGAGCATTATCATGAGCAGACCGGTTTAACAATCGGCCTTAAGAAACTATTATTTTCAAAACAGTCGGAGTATCAGCTTGTGGAAGTATACGAGACGGATACGTGGGGAAACCTCATGACGATTGACGGGATGGTTATGCTTAGTGAGAAGGATGAATTTGTTTATCATGAGATGATCAGTCATGTGGCACTGTTTACCCATCCCGATCCTAAAAGAGTACTCATCATAGGCGGGGGAGACGGAGGTACAGCCCGGGAAGTGATGAAGCACCCGTCGGTAGAAACTGTAGATTTAGTTGAGATTGATGCGGCCGT
>JBBDMD010000224.1:2448-10018 GCA_040878515.1 Balneolaceae bacterium
GGATATTCATACCGGCTCATTTGCACTACCCAATTTTGTGAAAGAGATTATAAGATAGGATTCAATCTTATAAAGATTTTATATAAATTATATTAATTTATTGATATGCAAGTGGTTAATATAACTTTATTAAAATAATAATAGCCACATTATTAATCATTCTGTATTTGAAACAGTTGCCGGTCGAGGATCCAGATTCCTGCAAATATTATCGCTAGTATGGTCAGGCTAACAGCTGGCTGCCAGATTACAAACCCGCCAACGGTTCCCAAAATAGCCCCCAGATACTGAATCGTTTTAAGCTGTTCATTAGTTGCGTTTCGAATCATAGATTCGAGTTTCTTTTCATCATAAGTCCGGAGGTTTTCCTCAACAAGATTCTGAACATCCAGCTGATTGATAAGTTTAAACAGTACATTTGAAATCACCTCGTCGATCTCATTATGGTTTACCTGCAGGCGGTCAGGGAACTCATCTATATAATCATCAATCGCGTCAATATTCCGATTAACAGATTCCGGTAAACGGGTTAGGGTCTCTTCGATTAAATCGTGTAATTGTTGTCCTTTTAAAAAGCTGTAAGTTTTCAGTGCTGCTTTTTCAAAGGGTTTGTTTTCAAGATTACCTTCTACTTCTGTTGTGATCTGTTGTGCTACCTTTTTTCTGTATGCCGGATCATCCACTACGGATGACACATACTTCATTAACCAGGTTTTTAAATCATCTCTGAATTCCGGCTGAGAAGTAATATCTGCTATCTGATTGAAAAATCTCTCCCTGTAAAGACTGATATTTTTAGATTCCTCAATTTTCTTCCTGATCAAATCGGGATTAATCAGGTCTTCCGAAACTGCACTTGCCAGCCGGAAGGCAATTCTTTCTTTGTGTGCGGGAATGAGTCCCTGTCCGAGAAGTGGCCGTTTATTCAGGGGGCGGAAAAGCATCGTGATGGCAATCCAGTTGGTAAGAAACCCGATCAAGCCACTCACTGATAATATCCGGAGCAACCCCTCAAGTGGTAAATTAAGTTCGAATAAAGTGAGTGACAGTTCATTAAAATCCCATACAAATGAGAATACAAAGAGGGTAATCAATATCCATGGGATAGGTTTTAGAATACTCAGAATTCTAAGGGATTTCTCACTTTTTTTAGGTCTCTGAAAATCTTTTGCGGTAGTTTTTGGAAGTAAATTAAGGTTAAGATGTTTGCCCAGAACTTTTCCTAATTCATAAACCGGCCTGAAATGTTCTGTTTTATTTTCTTCTGTGCTTTTATTCGAATTAGTCATAGAGATCTGTTTTTAACTATGACGAAATTATTGAGGATACTGTTTCGGGCGAAATAGTTCCCCGCTTTTTAAGTCTGCCCAAATTCCCAATTAACTGATAGTAGTAATCTGCATTTTTAATGTGGCTCAATAACTCTTTACCGGGTGTTACCACAGAATTTTCAACAGATATCCATTTTTGACTCATCCATCTATCCAGATTTTCGCCAAATGAAGATGGAGATAAAAGTCCCAGTTTATTTAACTGAAGGCCAAGGTCGCTTATGGTAATACAAGGCCTGAGTGATTGTTTAGCTTCTGACAGTTTCGAATTCGGTGCATAAAAAAAGATGTCAGGATGAAATTCTCCTGCATAGGCCCTTTCCAGCTGCCGGGGTATTTCCAGTGTTTGAAGTGTATGGTCATAGATCAGCCGGTATAGATTTGATAATTCACCGGTGAGTTCACCTGATATTTCAGTTGGTGTTAATGAAAGCTTAAGCGGGTGGATACTGTCATGCGGAAAACTGGGATCAGCAACGTCCTGAAGGAACTGAGGTTTGAACTCAATTTTACTGCTTAGTTTGTAGTATTGATTCTTTAATGAATTCCATGTTTCCGAATAGAATGCTCTTGCATTGGTTCGGGGATAGCTGATTAAACTTTCGTCCGATAAATAAAGAGTTGTCTGGAACAGTTTCTGAAGCAGATCCTGACGCATCTTGTAAGTGAGAGAAGGTTTAAACGCCCTCATGTTATCTATCAAATCAAATGTGGAAAGTGGTTTCAATTTTTCATAGATGGGTTCTTTCGTGATTAGTGCTGCTTCAAACCATTCATCCCTGTTGCACTGAACCGGTTCAGAACTCTTGAACAAAATTCTGTCCTCATTCAGAAATGAATGGAATTTATTCATTCCCTTAAAAAGTGTTACAAGCCCGGCATCTTTTAGGGAAAGAGGCAAACTGGAGCGATTCCATACCGCCTGTATCAAATACTCGTTCTTTAGTCGATCTTCCCCTGAACTATCATACTGGGATGTTTCATTCAGCATTTTGTTGATGCCTTTACTACCGAAATGCTGAAGATATCCTCTGTATACAGATTTGTTTTTTAAGAAGCGTGAAATAGACCAGGCAATAAAATCACCGGAAGGGTCTGAATCCACTGCAATGATAACATCACTGGCCCACCGGGCCTGTTCTTTTATTTCTTTCCGTATATCTGCCTTAGAAGGCACTGCAATCGGTTTGAGAGTGTTCTTCTCCAGATTGTACTTCGGAGTCCAGCAGAAGCCTTCAGTGGCCACTACATAAACAAAAGTAGGGCATTGTTCCTGGATAATTTTGGCAACAACAGGTGATTCTACGATTAGGAGAGTATAATTGGATGCTTTCACAGAGAAGATTTTATCGCTTTTAAAAAATTATTTTCCAGTTTGGTCATACTCTCTTTATCCGATTTGGTTTGATCGTTATACCCTGCAAGATGTAACAGGCCGTGAATATAGATTCGATAAAATTCTTCGGCAGGCGGAGTATTAAATTCATTGCTCTGTTCCCTGATCCTGGGAGCGCAGCAATAGAGGGTACCTTCTATTGCATCCTCGTTGTTTTCATCATATCTGAAAGAGATAATATCAGTAATATATTCTCTCTGCAGGTATTCACTATTTATCTCAATAATCTTGTCTTCGTCAACATAAACAAGTTCAACCGTCTGAAACCGGATACCCTCGGCGGTTTCGATTTCTGCCATCAACTTTTTCAGAGTTTTCTTGTTTACCGGTATGGGATCTTCAGATGTGTTTGTAAGGATTAACTTTTCATGGTCCGAAGGGTCAGGGAACTCAGGAAATGTCTTCATCATCAAAGGTGAAATTATCCAGATCAATGGATTCGGTAAGTGAGAGTGCAACACCGCACATCATAACATCTTCCGGAAGTTTTGTGAAATCACCATTTAATACGGCATCATCTACATTTGCGTAGAGGCTGCATCCGGCTCCCTGTTCAACAATCAGTCCGGACGTGATGCTATCTTGTTTTCCGAAAAAAGTAACCTGCTTTAATATATCACTTGCAATAAAAGCTGTACAGTTGTGCAGCTGCAGAAATGTATTGCTCGCATATACAGATACCATGTTCATGCGCTTATCATTAACCTCAAGGCCTAAATGTATTTCAAGGGCAAGTTTTCGATTTTCTTCTTCATTGATCATTTCAAACCGGAATACATCGTCACCAAGTGGTTTAGGTGAGCATTCTAAAACATTGCCGATTGCATCAATATTCTCTTTTGTAAAATCGTGAATCATAATCAATGTGTTTGAATGCAGATTTAGAAGTTCCGGAAAGCCCGGGAAGATTTATAAAATATTACCGGATACGATTAATTATTTAATGTATCACAGTGTATCCCGATTGATTATATACAAATCAACCATTATTACAATATACAATCTCACAGAATAAGAATAAATGTGTTATTACTTAGATGCCCAAGTTAAATTGTTGCATCCTTTCATTGCTTTCTTCAGCGGTTTCGGGTAAATCCAGTCTGCCATCAGTAATATCCTCAATTTCAACAGCCATGACCTCAGCTTCACTCACATTTTCCGTCTGATAGTAAATATTCTGCAGGATTGACAATCTGCTGGCCGCAAAGCTCACATCCTGAACTTTGGATTCCCGGCGTTCTGCAAGGCGTTGCTGTTGTTGTCTGAGCTGCTGAGCCCTTTCTGTTTGTGCCCTGGCCCTGGCCCGTCTGGATTCTTCGTCAAGATCAAGGATTCGTTCTTCGAGGGTGTCCAGATCCAGCATGTCGTACTTCAGATCATGGTAAATTTTATCCTTAACAAAATTGGCAAGGTCAACAGCGTGCTCATTTTCACCCACTTTCAGATAACGGTATGCATAGAGTGTTGGCACTGTCCAGTCGTTTTCTACTTCTCTGAAAGGAATTTTATCTTCGCCATATTTAAGCCAGTATGCTGCTTCTGTTGTATCACCCCGTTCCATATATGCATCAGCCAGTTGGGTAAATCCATATCGATAATTTCCGAGCATCCTGCGAATATTCTCATCAAGATACAGATCGGGCGAATTCCAGTTGTTAAACTCAAAATTTGAGAGTCGTTCGGCATGAACATCGGGATCGAGATAACCGAATGAACCGGCCTCTCGCTGTTTGGGGACAATTCTGAATGCCTTACCTTCAAACTGGAAATAGTCCTGAAGCCCAAGCTGTCCTGTACCTGATACAGTATTGGCATAATAGACAGGCCGAAGCCATCTGTTGTTTCTGAGTATCTCCAGAACCATTCGATCCTGGGTCTGGAGGTAGAAACGCTGATTGCCCTCAGAATCCTGGCCTGCAGGACGCCCCTGTAAAAACCAACTCATTTCATCATCCAGTTCAGAAACCGGAATTGAATAGGGTGTTGCCATCCGGATTTGATTGTAAAGCATCCGGGTAATCTCAGATTCATTTAATAATGTGTCAATACCAATTGCTTGCTGCAGGGTTTGATTGAATGATTCCGTAGAAGTTTCAAACTGATCGGGATCTGCTTCAAATACGGTGCGAAGTAAATCCTTGTTTACAGGTATCACTATTTCTCGCGGATTGTACAGTTCAAGCTGGGAGGTCATCTGTTCAATCTCTTCGTTCGTCAGAGTAATGGGCAGCGGAAGTGATTCATGAGTCTGACGGTCTCTCATTTGTTTGATATACCAGTCTGTGTTCAGCAGGCTCAAATTTACTACTCTTACATCAGTCCGAATTCCTTCAACTTCCTGCAGATACCATAGCGGAAACGTATCATTATCTCCATTTGTAAATAACAGGGCATTTTCTTCGGTAGACATTAGCAAATTGTAAGCATAGTCCCTGGCAACATAATTATCGCTGCGGTCGTGACTTTCCCAGTTCTCAGATGCAATCCATACAGGAACAGCCAGAAACATCAGTCCATAAGTGCCATAGGCGGCTAATTTATTAGCACCTATAAATTCTTTCAGGAGTTCTATCACACCTGTTGCGCCCAGGCCTATCCAGATGCTGAAGGCAAAAAATGATCCCACATACGCATAGTCTCTCTCCCTGGGTTCGTAAGGGGTCTGGTTAAGATAAAAGATGATAGCCAGGCCCGTGAGAATAAAGAGTGCCAGTACAGAGAGTGCCCTTCGCCAATCATTTTTAAAATGAAATAATAATCCAAATAACCCGAACAAAAAGGGCAGATAGAAGTAACCCGAGTTGGCCGGATTGTTTTTATGCCGGGTGTCCGAAAATCCTGAATACCAACCAGTGTCCTGAATATCAGCTTCGCGACCAATAAAATTCCAATTAAAATACCTCAGGTACATATGATTTACCTGGTACGTCCAGAAAAAGTCCCAGTCAGAGTTAAAATTGGCATAGTATTCCAGGTGTTGGGGCTGGCTGGAATGTCTTCTGGGAAATAGTGTTTCTGTGTTTCTGTCGATATTTCCGGTCCTGTTATCGTAGGTATTGCCGACAAGCAGGGGAGACGTGCCGTATTGATCCCTGCTTAAATAACTTACAAATTCTTCGAGTGTTGCCGGATTATTCTCATCAATAGGAGGTTCAGCCTGCGACCTGATAATCACAAGTGCGTAACTTGAGTAACCGATAATGATCATTGCATAGGCAATAAATGCAAGATTTGCTATCCGCAGTCTTTTTTTATGCGTGTAATAGATCCCAAATACGATAGCCCCGACAATTAGTAAAATATAGGTGATCGGGCCTATTAATCCATAGGTCATCTCACCGATATTGTCTGCTAAATCCGGAATCTGAATAATGGTAAGCGGGTAGATGGTTAAAAATGTGAGAACCGCTATACCTCCCATGGTAATGAATGAGAGAAGAGTAAAATTTCTTTTTTTGAAATAGACGATCAGTGCAATAAAGAAGATGGCAAGCAGATTGAGAAGATGCACTCCGATTCCAATACCGAACATGTAGGCAATCAATATCAGCCATCGCTCTGCATATGGTTTATCATGATTTGCAGACCAGCGTAATGCCATCCAAACCACAAGTGCAGTGAAAAACATGGAAGATGCGTACATTTCAGCTTCAACGGCATTGAACCACTGCGTATGGGTGACTGCAAAGGTACATGCACCAAAAAGCCCGCCTCCATACATTCCAAACTGGTCCATAAATGAAAGCGAATCCGCTTCACCACGCCACTCTTCAATCAGGCGCACGATGATCAGGTATAACAACATGATTGTAAGTGCAGAGGCCAGAACACTAATCATATTAATACTTAATGCCACATATTCTGCAGGCACAAACATAGAAAATACACGCCCGACAAGTGCAAAAAACGGAGAACCCGGGGGGTGGGCAACCTGCAGCGTGTGAGAAATTGCAATGTACTCAGCAGGATCCCAGAAAGAAGTTGTGGGACTTACTGTGAAAGTATAAATGATAAATGCATAGGTAAAACTGAGAAGTGCAAAAAATATATTCCGCGTTCGGTGCTGGGCAAATATTGTGGATAGATTCATTTACTCTGTTCACAGTTATGGTTCAAATCGTCTTGATGTGTAATCCGGATTCATCAAATTGACGGGTTCTAACGAATGTAATTGAAAAGATATTTTTAGAATTTGGTGCTCGCAAAAGATACCGAATCACAATTTTAAACCACAATAGAATCTGAGATTGATAAAATGATTTTCAATTTGGTTAGAAATCTTGCCTGTATTGCTAAAAATGCTTATCAACACAAATCCCGCTAATTAACTACATTTATTTTTTATGGGTGAGGCAACTAACCAAAATGAACGGTTTTCTACTAAATGGGGATTAATTCTCAGTGTATTGGGTATAGCTGTAGGTACTGGAAATATTTGGAGATTTCCAAGAATTGCTGCTCAAAATGGAGGAGAAGAGGGAGCCGGGGCTTTTTTAATAGCATGGTTTATTTTTCTATTTATCTGGTCTGTACCTTTAATTATTGCTGAATATGGAATAGGAAGGAGCGGCCGAAAAGGGGTAGTCGGATCATTTATTAAAGTTACAGGTGAAAAATTTGCCTGGATGGGCTCATTTATCAGTTTTGTAGCAACAGCTATTATGTTTTACTATAGCGTGGTTGCGGGCTGGTGTCTGTACTATTTGCTCGAATCAATTTTTTCGGCACTCCCGGAAAGTGTTGAGCAGGCTGATATGGTTTGGAATGGATTTCAAAATTCAATTCTGCCATCTATGTTTCATGCTGTAATGATCATTTTAGGCGGGTTGATCATTCTGAAAGG
>JBBDMD010000225.1:0-1737 GCA_040878515.1 Balneolaceae bacterium
ATTTTCTTTGTTGGCATCACGGTATCTTTTTTGTACAGCCGAAATTGAGTCGCGTTCAGCTCGCAGGTTCAGTGAAATTCTCTCCATTCTCTTAAGTTGTTCAGGAATTCTGCTTTCGTAATACTCATGCGTTATACGAAATCTTTCCTCGTCAGTATTATAACTCGAATATATTTCACTTCTGAGTTCACTGCGCTCCTCATCATCAATAAAATTACTGTCGGTCTGATTTAAGATGGCAAGTTCCATAAAAATGTTTTCGTACTGCTCTTCACTCATAACTTCTTCCGGCGGCTTGTCGGAACAGGACACAGCCATCACAAGAAACAGAGTAAAAAAAATATGTTTAACTGCTCGTCTCTTCATCTTTTGGGTTTAATGGCCTGAGAGTTACTTCATTAATTAATAAGTTGTCGGGGGTTTCGATGAGATGGATCAGTGTGTCGGCAACATCAGCGGGTTGCATCATGTTTGAATGAGTTTTGGTTCCCGGTACATTGTCGAAAAAGCTGGTTGCAATAGATCCGGGAAACATGGCAGAAACCTTGATTTTGTCGTAGCGAAGTTCTTTAAAAAGTGCTTCACTAAACCCCCTGATGCCAAACTTGGTAGCGTTATACCCGGAAATTTGAGGATTACCCAGTAAACCGGCCACAGAAGCTATATTAATGATATGGGTGTGGGTCTCTTTTTGTTTCATTAAAGGCACAATCAGCCGGGTCAGATAAAATACACCATTCAGGTTTGTATTTACCATTGTATCCCAATCCTCAACTGAGAGTTCATCCACATTGCCAAAGTGAGCTAAACCTGCATTATTGATCAGTATATCCGGCGTATGATCATCAGAAAACTGTTGTGTAACCCATTTTTCAAGCTCTTCAGCCCGGGTAACATCCATCTGGACCGGTACAAATTGTTTGCCAAGTTTTGTCTGAATCTCTTTTAGTTTATTCAGCCTCCTTGCCAGTCCGTAGACAATGGCTCCTTTGTCCACCAGCTTTTTGCTGAAGGCAATTCCAATTCCGCTGCTTGCTCCTGTAACGATTGCAATCTTATTTTTTATATCCATCCGGTAATTTACGACTTTACAATTTATCTTACTTCTCTATCAATATAAAAAATGCTTGGTACCAATCATTCCAAAAACATCAAAATGAAAACGATTTATGTGGATATCGGCAATTCAACTTTAAAAGCAGTTGAAAAAACCGATTATAAATGGGAAGTCATCTGTCAATGCAGTATCAGATCCATTCAGGAGTTTTTTGATATTCTGGAAAAGGAATCGTCCAAATTTGAATTAATCTTGAGTTCAGTACGCAGGGATGTTGTTAAAATGCTAAAGGACAGATTCCCGTCATTGCAGTTAAAAGAAATTCATACAGGGCTGATACCCGGCTTTAATCTGGACTATAAAACACCCGATACCCTTGGGATTGACCGGTATCTTGCCTGTCTTGGGGCATCCGTTACAACCAACGAAAATGTAATTGTTGTGGATGCAGGAACGGCGTGCACTATTGATATCATGACATCAGACAAAATATTTCGTGGCGGAGTTATTATGCCCGGCCTGCAAACCATTCATCTGGCCATGATCGATTATCTGCCGGAACTGCCGCATGTGGAAAAATCTGTTCCCGATCACTGGCCGGGAAAATCGACCCGTGAATGTGTTGAACTCGGAACCAACGGCACATTTTTCCACAGCATAAAATCATTTCTTGAAGAATC
>JBBDMD010000226.1:0-9969 GCA_040878515.1 Balneolaceae bacterium
AATGTCGGTGCTGATATTATAATGCTTGATAATATGAGTATTGAATCTATGATAAAGGCCGTTAAACTAATTGATGGCCACGCAGAAACAGAGGCTTCAGGAAATATCAATTACGAGAACATTAGGCAAGTGGCGGAAACCGGAGTCAATTTTATTTCGGTTGGCGCGTTAACTCACTCAGTGCGGGCATTCGACATCAGCCAGAGAATCACAGAAATTTTCTAATCACATATCAAAAGCGATGCAAACTCTATTAAACGAAGATCTAACCTCAGAAATTCTTGAATTGAAAAAACGGCAAAATGCTGTGATTTTAGCTCATAACTATCAGATACCGGAAATTCAGGATATTGCGGATTATGTTGGAGATTCTCTTGGATTATCCCATCAGGCTGCAGAAACAGATGCTGAAACGATTGTTTTTTGTGGCGTTCATTTTATGGCCGAGACGGCATCAATTATATCGCCGCATAAAAAGGTTCTGATACCTGATCTGGATGCCGGATGTTCGCTGGCCGACAGTATTACGGTTGATCAGCTCAGGAAGTGGAAAAAGCAACATCCGGATGCGGTTGTGGTTTCGTATGTAAATACAACGGCGGCAGTGAAATCGGAGAGCGATTACTGCTGTACATCTTCCAATGCAGTTGGGATTGTGGAATCAATTCCTGAAGACAGGGAAATCCTGTTCCTGCCCGACAAATTTTTGGGAGCGTACGTGGAGATGATCACCGGCCGTGAATTGAATATATGGCAGGGAGCTTGTCACGTTCACGAAAAAATCGGCGAGCTTAACCTGGCCGAAAAACAGAAAGAGTATCCCAATGCCGAATTTTTAATTCATCCCGAATGTGGATGTTCTACTTCGTGTATGATGAAGTCGGCTATGTATTTTGACTGTAAAGATGGGCATGTACATTCCACAAGCGGTATGTTGAAACATGCGGAAGAGTCGGATTCTGAAGAGTTTGTAGTGGCAACCGAAACCGGAATCCTTCACCGGATGAAAAAGACCAGCCCTGAGAAAAAGTTCTATGCCGCCAATGAGGAATCGGTTTGTGATTATATGAAGATGATTACACTCGACAATTTAAGAGATGCTCTAAAGTACAACCAGTTTGAAGTCAAAGTCCCTCAAGAACTGGCTGAGAAAGCGGTTGTGCCAATCAATCGTATGTTACAGGTGTCTTAATTTCTACCTGATGATATGGATCTATTTGATGTTTGTCTTTCAACTCTGAATGAAGGAATATTTCGTACTTTATTTTTTTTAAAAAATTGATTGGATTCGGAATGATATGCTTGTTTTAGGAATTGAATCATCCTGCGACGATACAGCGGCGGCTGTTTTTGAGGATGGGAAAATTTTATCAAATGTGATTGCATCGCAGGCTGTTCATGAACAGTTTGGCGGTGTTGTGCCGGAGCTGGCATCACGGGCACATCATAAAACCATTTGGAAAGCTGTACAGCAGGCACTTGATGAGGCCGGTACGGAGATCCGGGAGATCGATTCTATTGCGGTAACCCGGGGTCCCGGCCTGATGGGGTCGTTGCTGGTAGGATTAAGCTTTGCCAAAGGGCTGGCCATAGCCTATAATAAACCGCTGATTGGAGTCAATCATATAGATGCCCATCTCTACGCAAATTTTATAGAAAATGAAGAGGCCTACCCTTTCGTGGGGCTCATTGTATCGGGCGGCCATACGCGCCTGGTTTATGTGGAAGAGGCTTTACGGCACGAAGTTTTGGGCAAAACCCGGGATGATGCAGCGGGTGAGGCTTTTGATAAGATTGGTAAAATTCTGGGTTTGCCGTACCCCGGCGGGCCTGTGCTGGATCAGTACTCAAAAACCGGTAACCCCGATTTTTACTCCTTTCCCAGATCAATGATAAATGAGGGGCTGGATTTCAGTTTTTCGGGGCTTAAAACCAGCGTACTTTACTACACACAAGAGAAAGGAGATGAGTATGTACAGAAGCATTTGAATGATATTTGTGCCAGTGTGGCTGCAGCCATTACAGATGTACTGGTTGTAAAAGTAAAACGTGCCGTAAAAAAGAAAGGTGTAATACATTTGATGATTGCAGGGGGTGTTTCAGCCAATTCGATGCTTCGAAAGAAAATTTCTGAGTTTGCGGAAGATCATTCACTGAATTTGATGATTCCTTCGCTTCAGTACTGCACTGATAATGCGGCTATGATTGCAATTACAGGTTATTTAAAAGCCAGAAAGGGTGAGTATGATGATTTGGACCTGAAGCCCTTTGCCAGGATGGGGCAGGGTGAGTAGCCGGATTGGCATACGAAGGTGCATTACCCGGGTTATGGAAGACACTGCCGTTTGAATGTTCCGGGAGCGTGAACCGGTTTTATTCTTTATATTTTTTTGAAGCTCTTACGGCAAGACCGTCCACCCTGTTATTGAGCTCATTGGTTGAATGTCCCTTTACTTTTATCCAATGTACCTGATGCCTCTTTATTTCCTTTAACATTTCTTCCCACAGGTCCCGGTTTTCAACTGGTTTTTTGTCCGCTTTTTTCCATCCCTTCTTTAACCAGTTATGGATCCATCCTTTGTTAAATGTGCTAATAATCAGGGCACTATCGGAGTGAATTTTGACGCGGCAGGGTTTTTTCAGGGTTTTCAATCCTTCAATCACGGCAACCATCTCCATACGGTTGTTCGTTGTATGGGATTCGCCGCCGCTCAGTTCTTTTTCCTTTCCATTCCAGATTAAAAGGGCTCCCCAGCCTCCCGGGCCGGGATTCCCACTGCATGCCCCATCTGTGTAGAGAATTACTTCAGGTAGTTTATCAGACATATCTTTCTGTAATTTCTTGTAGTGAATCTTTCATTTCCAGTGCTTTTAAATAAACGCTTTCGAGCCAGTCTTCATCATTGTTCCCCGCATATATTATGGAGCGGGATGAGCTGATCACCGGAATACCTTTATGAGTTTGCAGAACAGTTTTCAGTTGCTCGGAGGAGCCGCCCTGGGTGCCAATTCCGGGAATCAAAAGGTGTGCATCCGGATGGGAATTCAATACAGGTTTAACAGCTTCAATCTGAGTTGCTCCAATTACCATTCCCAGGTGTGCTTGCGACTGCTCCTGTTTCTTGGACAGCTCTTCGGCAATGTATTCACCCAGAGACATACGCCCTTCAAAGCGGCGCTGTAAAAAATCAGCGGATCCTTTGTTGGACGTCATAGTGAGGACAAACAGTGCCTTGGAATCATCATCCATATACGGTTCAATTGTATCCATTCCCATCAGTGGATTCAAAGTTAATGCATCCACATGTAACTGATCAAAAAAAGCCGTTTTATATTTTAAAGCTGTATTTCCGATATCTCCTCGTTTTGCATCGGCTATTACAATTCTGTTTGATGGGATCTGGTCAATGACATCCTTATATACTTTCCACCCGTCGCTGCCCAAAGCTTCAAAAAATGCAGAATTCGGTTTATAGGCACAGGCGAGGGTTTTGGTTGTCTCAATAATACGTCTGCAAAACTCTAAAACAAGTGTGGGTTCATCCCTGTACTGTTGTCTTAAAATGGAGGGTATTCGGGCAGGATCCGGATCCAGGCCAACGCATAGTAATGAATTGGCTGAAGAGACCGAACGCTGAAGTTTTTGGGTAAAAGTCATAGTTTAAGGATGTAGATGGTTTTGCAACATACTTATAAAAACGGTAAGATAAGGCCTTCATATCTACGAGTCATTAATAAATAATAAAGTATATGAGTTGGTTTGAGGAGTGGTTTGATAGTCCGCTTTATGAGAAACTTTATGCATACCGGGATGAGGAGGAAGCTTCCCTTCTGGCCGTTCTTATAGAAAAAGAAATTCCGATGAGTGACTACCGGAGTATTCTTGATTTGGGATGTGGCCGCGGGCGTCATTCATTAACTCTTGCCGAAAAGGGGTATCGGGTGACGGGAATTGACTTGTCTCAGAATGCCATTGAGAAAGCCGGGAAAATCGCAGAACAAAGAAAGTTGACAAATATAGATTTTAAAGTTGGTGATATGAGAGCGCCGTTACCGGAAACATTTGATGCAGTTTTGAATCTGTTTACAACGTTCGGGTACTTTCTTAAAGATAAAGAGAATGAGAAAGTGTTTGAAAGTGTGCAATCCATGCTAAAACCGGGAGGGATATTTTTTATGGATTATATGAATGCAAAGGTTGTTCGAAACAATATTGTGCCCGAAGAAAAAGGGTCGTACAGAGAATGGGATTACAGGATCAGCCGAAAAATCAAAAATGACATGATCTACAAAAACATCCGGTTTTTTACCCAATCACAGGGGCAAACCATCAAATACCGGGAACGGGTAAAACTTTACGGTCTGAACTGGTTTCGGGTTGTGGCAACCCGGAATCATTTTACATTAAAAAAGACGTATGGTAATTACGAGGGAGATCCGTTTAACGAAGAAGAGAGTTCCCGTTTGATCATGGTGTTTGAAAGGAAATAATCAGGGTTAGATCTGTGTTTCGGAGAGCACCTCTTCGGCCCCATGAGGCGGATTCTTGAGAGTCCAGGTTTCGAAATAAAATTTGCGCTCCGATTTGATCCGTTTACCGTTAATACTAAAAAATCTGAAATCGCTGGAAATCAGGGGTTTTAAGGTTCTAAAGAGATCCGGATAGATATTCTTCTTTGAAAAAAGGTGGAGATCAAAACCCTGGTGGGCCTGCTCTTTATAGAGAACCAAATCATCGGTTTGCAGTACAGCTGCCAGCATCTCTTTTTTATGCCCGACATTACTGTCAGAGTCAATATTCAGGCGATCTATGGATTTGCCGGAATCTTTTGCTGAAGTGAGTAATATGGCCTCCCCGATCTCTGCCTGCTTAATAACAATGGGTAAATCCAAAAGTTTATGATTCAGATATGCATTGTAATCCACAAGAGCAGAACCAAATGCTTCTAAAAAGTCCGGGTACTTTTGGAGGCAGTTTATTCCAAATTGCTGTTCCGGAAGAACTGTTCCCGTAATGTAAAATTTTGAATAAGTGGGGTCCGGTTTCATAAATTCATCAATACTCATCGACACATCCTGTTCAGAGCGGCTAGTGTGCCTTTCTTTTAGCTGGTCGAGCCGGAGGTCGTGTTCAAATATGAGTTTGAAAATATCCATAAACGATTTTTAATAATAAACTGTGATCTCTTTCTCTGTGGAAAATAGGAAGTTGCAGTGGCTGAACCAATATTTTTGATTTTCCGTGGCCTGCTATAGTGAACTGATGGAGGGTGAATATTTGTAAAATAAAAAAACCCGGTGAAGAAGTACTCCCCCGGGTTTAATTTCAGAAAATGTGAAACAGGTTTATCAGATCAGTGTAGCAATTACAAGGGCTACAACAGACATCAGCTTCAGGAGGATGTTCAGGGAAGGCCCTGAAGTATCCTTAAAAGGATCTCCGACAGTATCACCCACAACGGCTGCTTTGTGAGGCTCAGATCCTTTACCATATTCAACACCATCGATGGTTACGCCTTCTTCGATCATTTTTTTGGCGTTATCCCATGCACCACCGGCGTTAGACTGAAAAAGGGCCATCAATACACCTGCAGAAGTTACCCCTGCAAGCAAGCCGCCCAGCATTTGAGCACCCAGGGTTGGGTCGTCACTGATAAAGCCAGGTATAAAACCGAAAAGTACGGGAACGGTTACTGCCAGTAAGCCCGGAAGTACCATTTCACGGATCGAAGCCTGGGTAGATATCTCCACACATTTTTCATATTCAGCTTTTCCGTCGGCAGCTTCAAACGTTGTGCGGTCTTCGTCCGACCAGTCCGCCAGTTTCTTGCCTTCATTTCTGTTCATGGCTGCAAGCGCCTTGGTCAGTTCGGGAATGTCGCGGAACTGGCGCCGAACCTCTTCAATCATGCTCATTGCCGCACGGCCTACGGCCTGCATAGAAAGTGCAGAGAACAGGAATGGAAGCATGGCTCCCACAAACAGGGCCGCCATTACAGAAGGAGATGTAATATCAATTCCCATCAGCTGAACTTCGTGAGTAGCATTATAAGCGGTGATAAATGCGGCAAACAGGGCCAGGGCAGTTAATGCTGCAGAACCGATGGCAAATCCTTTACCGATAGCAGCGGTTGTGTTACCCACCGCATCCAGTTTATCCGTTCGTTCACGTACTTCTCCGGGCAGTTCAGCCATTTCGGCAATTCCACCTGCGTTGTCGGAAATGGGGCCGTATGCATCAACAGCTAATTGAATTCCTGTGTTGGAAAGCATTCCAACGGCAGCAATGGCAATTCCATAAAGTCCTGCAAAGTGATAGGCACCGATAATAGCGATGGCAATAATTAAAATTGGTATTGCAGTTGAGATCATTCCCACTCCAACTCCGGCAATAATATTGGTTGCCGAGCCTGTAACAGACTGTTTTACGATAGACCATACGGGCTTGGTGCCTGTACCTGTGTAGTGTTCGGTGATAAGGCCAATTGAGAGGCCGGCAGCTAAACCAAATATAGTGGCCCAGAATACTCCGGTGCTGTTATAAACGATACCATTGAACATCCAGCTCTCGGGAAGCATCCAGGTAATGATAAAGTAAGAAGCTACCAGCATAACGGCTGCGGATACAAACTCACCCATATTAAGAGCGGTTTGCGGATTTCCGCCTTCTTTTACACGAACGAAAAAGGTTCCAAGAATAGACGTTAAAATACCAAATGCAGCTAAAGCGAGTGGAAGTATAACCGCAGACAGACTGTTGAAATTATCAGACCAGCCCGCTCCGTCGATCGTTGCCCCGGCAATAAATGCAGCACCGAGTACCATGGTACCAATGATGGAACCAACATAAGACTCAAACAGATCGGCACCCATACCGGCAACATCGCCCACATTATCGCCCACATTATCGGCTATAGTAGCGGGGTTTAATGGGTGATCTTCCGGAATACCGGCTTCAACTTTACCCACAAGATCGGCACCTACATCGGCAGCTTTGGTATAAATACCGCCACCTACACGTGCAAACAGGGCAATGGAAGAAGCTCCAAAAGAGAATCCGGTTACAACCGCCAGTACTTTATTTACTGCGCTGGCTCCTTCAAGGCTGAAAATGTTTCCAAAGATGATAAACAATAAACTTAATCCAAGTACACCCAGGCCAACCACACCAAGTCCCATCACGGAACCTCCGGCAAAAGCCACTTCAAGTCCTTTGCCAAGGCTTGTACGGGCAGCGTTTGTTGTTCTTACGTTGGCTTTGGTTGCCACTTTCATTCCTATGAAACCTGCAAGGCCGGAGCAGAAAGCACCCACGATAAAAGAGATGGCAACCATCCAGCTGGATGTAGTGGGGTCGGCACTTACAGCAAGTATAACGGCTACAACCAGTACAAAGACTGCAAGTACCCGGTATTCTGCTTTTAGAAATGCCATGGCACCATCTGAAATACTCTTGCTGATGCGTTCCATGCGTTCGGTACCGATCTCCTGTTTTTTGACCCAGGATGTTTTGAGAACGGTGTACAGGAGTGCCAACACTCCGGCCACCGGTATTAGGTAGATAATTGAGTTAGCCATAGTATGATGTTAGTTTTATTCAGTTAGCGTAAGTTGCCGGTTAGTTAAATTCGTTCATGGCCAGGTTAATACCACCACGAAGAAACGTTAAAATGGCATCTGATGCAACCTCCAGCACTTGGTTTATCTCAATTCGCTGCTCAGGTGAGAAAGGTGATAGAACATAGTCCACCTGTTTGCCCCTGCTGAAGTTGTTTCCAATACCTATACGTAGTCTTGAAATTTGTTGAGTTCCCAATCGGTTTAAGATATCGGCCAGTCCGTTATGGCCGCCGGCACTGCCAGAAGGCCGAAGCCTGATTGTACCCACATCGAGGTTGATATCATCATAGCAAATAATACAGTTATCAGTCGATTCTCCTGTGGCCGCTAAAACTTTGGTAACAGCTTTACCACTGTGATTCATAAATGTGGTAGGTTTCAGCAGGAACACATTTTGCCCTTTAAACCGGCCTTCACCTATTATAAACGGTCCGTTGCCGGGTTTTAAAGGAATCTTAAGCTGATCGGAAAGAGTGTCAATTAACTCAAAGCCAATGTTGTGGCGGGTACCCTCGTATTCCTGTCCCGGGTTACCCAACCCCACAATCAAAGCCATAGATTTTTTGTAATTGGTTACTCTTTGCTTTCTTCTGATTCTTCAGAAGCTTCTCCTTCAACTTCCCCTTCTGCTTCTTCCCCTTCTGCCAATTCTTCTCCTTCAACTTCTTCACCTTCAAGCAATTCTTCTTCATCAGGCTCAATAGACGTTGTGAACAGAGCTTCGGATTTCGGTGGTGCAATGGTTACAATGGTTCTTCTTGGATCGTCAAGAGGATCAATACCTTCCATGTTGAGTTCACTAACATGGATAGAATCACCGATATTAAGCGGGGTGATATCCACTTCAAACATTGCAGGAATTTTATCGGGAAGAACACGTACCCTTACAATTCGTAATGGCTGAAAAACTCGTCCGCCGCCATCTCTTACGCCAATAGCAGTACCGTTGAGGCGAATCGGTATTTTAAGCGTAACCGGAGTATTTTTGTCCAGTACGTAGAAATCAGCATGAAGAGCCCGGTCGCTTACCGGATCAAATTCAACATTTTTCAGAAGGGTATTATATGTTTTGCCGTCGATCGTCAACTCTTGTAATTTCGTTTGACTGCTGGACATGATTTTTTCAAGATCCGATTCAACTACCGAAAAGTGAATGTTTTCTTTTACTTTTGGCCCGTATAGGACAGAGGGTATTCGAAGATCATCACGCAGTTTGTCGGCTGACTTGCTGCCTAATTCTCTTTTTTCACCTTCCAGTTTGTATAATTCTGGGTGAGTCATGGTTTTTTAAGTTATTGATTAATCATCAAAAAGTGCACTAATCGTCTCGTTTGTGTGTATACGCTGTATAGCTTCGGCAAATATACCGGCCACACTCAAGACTTTAATTTTATCAGACGGTTTCCGCAAAGGTACCGTATCTGTTACTAAAAGTTCATCAATTGGAGAGTCTTCAATTCGCTGGTAAGCGGGTCCTGATAAGATCGGATGTGTACAGGTAGTTACAATTTTCAAAGCTCCGCGTTCTTTCAAAGCCACCGCTGCATTTGTTATGGTTCCGGCCGTATCAATCAGATCATCTACAATCAGTATATTTTTACCTTCTACTTCACCAATAATATTCATCACCTCTGCTACATTTTGCTTGGGCCTTCTCTTGTCGATAAAGGCAAGGCTGGCTCCAAGTTTCTTAGAATAGGAGCGAGCCATTTTTAAACTCCCCACATCGGGAGCTACAACAGCCAGGTTATCTATGGGATTGTCGGTAAAATGTTCAATAAATATCCGGCTTGCATACAAATGATCCAGCGGGATATCAAAAAATCCCTGAATCTGAGAAGCATGCAGGTCCATCGTTAAAATTCTGTCTGCTCCGGCTTCAACTAATATATTTGCTATTAATTTGGAAGCAATCGATACCCTTGGCTGATCTTTCCGGTCCTGCCTTGCATAGCCAAAATAGGGAATCACAGCCGTTACACGCTTTACTGAAGCGCGCTTTGCCGCATCCAAAAGTAATAACAGTTCAATAATATTGTCGCCCGGGGGAGGAGTCGATTGAATAATAAAGATATCCTCTCCCCGGATGCTCTGTTCGTACTTGGCATAAAGTTCACCATCAGAAAAAGATTTGATAGTCACTTCTCCGAGTTCAGTTCCATAACTTTCGGCAATAGCACGGGATAGTGCTAAGTTGCTTCTCCCTGCAAATATGGCTAAAGGCGTATCCAACGAACTCTAAGTCAAGCGTTTATAAAAGAAAAAGGAGTACCTCTTTGGCATCCTTTTTGTGAACGTGTTGCCCGGGGAGGATTCGAACCCCCACTGCCTGGACCAAAACCAGGTGTC
>JBBDMD010000227.1:0-1729 GCA_040878515.1 Balneolaceae bacterium
ATACAAAACCGCTTACCTGCACCTGAATGGATTTGCTGCCGGAATCAGGAAGGGTGTGGAGGTAGAACAAGGTCAGGTTATCGGGTATGTGGGATCCACCGGACTTGCTACAGGCTCACATTTGTGCTATCGCCTGTATGTTGACAGCCGTCCTGTTAATTCATTAACGGCTGATCTGCCGGCATCTGATTCGCTTGAAGATGAATATATGGATGAATTTATGCGTGAAGTTGAAAAGCTGGATTCCCGGCTGACTAAACTGACTATTTCAGAGAAGTATGCGATAAAATGAAGTGTGAAATTTAATAGCGATTAATTCTTCTCTGGAAAAAATTAATGAGTGGCTTCACATAGTCCTGATTGGTATAAGCATCCACATAGTCCATCTTATTCTTCATAAAATACTCCTTCAGACGGCTCTGTGTTTCCAGCATTCTGGCTTTAAATGCCGTCCTTACTTTTTTACTTGAAGTATCAACCAGTGTTTGCCTTCCTGTTTCAGCATCAGTCAGTGGTATAATACCGGCATCCGGTAACTCCTCTTCAAGCTGATCGTGTATTACGAGATTGACCAGGTCGTGCTTGCGGCCGGTAATTTTATGCTGTTTCTGAAAATTTGAATCCTGAAAATCAGAGGCTAACACAACAATGGAGCGTCTGTTTAATAATCGGTTCAAATAGGAGAGAGCCTCACCAATAGACGTTCCGGTTCCTTCCGGCTTTGTAGTGTATAATTCACGTATTAACCTTAAAACATGAGTACGTCCTTTTTTAGGAGGAACTACTTTCTCAATCTTATCGCTAAATAGCAGTAAGCCCACTTTATCACCATTCTTTATGGCACTAAATGCGAGTACAGCACAAATTTCGATGGACAGATCCATTTTGGACTGGGAAACACTGCCAAAAAAACCGCTTGGCGAAATATCCACACACAGCATCAGTGTTTGCTCTCTCTCTTCTTCAAATATCTTTATAAATGGTTCATCACTTCTTGCCGTTACATTCCAATCGATCTGCCGAACATCATCGCCAAAAGTATAGGCCCTTACTTCCGAAAACTCCATGCCCCTGCCTTTAAATGCAGATTGATATTCACCGCCAAATATATTGTTAACCAAACCTTTAGTGCGAATTTCAAGTTTCCTGATTTTTGATAAAATCTCCTTTGAGATCATTTGAGTACTGCCTTAGCATTAAGATTAACTGTGAATATATGAAAGCTGTTAACGAATGATGCAAGAATTCGTTGCTTCCTGCAGAATAAAGGTTAATAATAGCTTAACACTACCATAAAGATATGGTAAGCTTTATTGTTGAATGTGTAGCGTACCCAAAACGGACACGTTACATATGATAATTGGTGGAGAATTTAACAAAAAATGCGAACGTTTACTTATTCATGCCGGCGATTGCTGGGATGGGGATACCGATAGCAGAATCTCGGTGGAAACTTTAAATAAGGGCCTTAAATACGACCGAATCGAGATGAGAGGTTATCTTGAATATCTGAACGACAGAGGTTTGATTACACTATCCACAATTGGCGGACCTTACCTGTATGGGCATATCTCTATCACAAAGAAAGGGGAGCTTAAATTAAAGGATCTCAAAAAAAAATAATGACAACAGTTAAGCATTGGCTGACTCAGAAATACATTCTTTTTTGAATTATTTTGTGTGATCCTGTACAGCCCCAATTTCACAAAATAGCGTTGTAATACCTTCA
>JBBDMD010000228.1:0-1703 GCA_040878515.1 Balneolaceae bacterium
ATATCTCTTCATTTCGTGGATCTTCAACTGCATTGTGTGTACCGTGGCTCATTTGTTCTTACCCATTTATAGTGCTTATAATATTAATTTTTAGATGTTAAGATGTATTACAAAAGACTTTTAAATAATAGTAGATTCAGATCGTATTGCAAACCAATTTTTAGATTTTACCGATGATCATTTATACAAAATTGATCCCAACTCAATTCCGCCAGCCGGTATAAGTAATCGATTTAAATGACAAAAAAAAGCCGTTCCGAAATGAATCGAAACGGCTTGATTTCAAATGAGTTGAAACATTGGCCTGATCATCAATCAAATGCAGAATCAATCAATTGGGCAATATATGCCGTATGTGCTTTTGTTTCGTTATTAATATTTCCTTTGTTGTCCATCATCGCCCGGATGTTCTGTAGATTATAAAGGGCTGAGGATTTTGCTATATGATCGTGATCATCACTTTCCAGTATTTCTGTGAGACGGGTCACATAGTGAACCTGCAAATTTTGGCGGAATGTATTCACATTGCCACGGGCATCTGCTTTAAAAATAGCGGCGGTCAGATCACCCACAACATCGGCAACAGGATAGGTGTTGCCATACGTCCTCGAATCCGTAATTCTTTTCATGGTGGCAGGGTGCAGGAGATGTGCCAGAGCCCCGGCTTGCATACTCAGTACCTGATCATGAATCTTAGGATCTTCAGATGAAGAGAAGAAGTTAAATCCCCTTCTCTGGATTTGCAGGTAATTATATACCTCGTGTGAACTATCGAAAGCATCGGGAGCAAACAGATATTTTGACAGATGAGACATCGCCTCTTTCTGCTTCTCTGCCGGCACGGGGGTAAATGGCTTGTCGGATCCCTCCTGGCCGATAAAACCACGGTCACGATAAACTCCCCCGATCTGGCGTGATATGATCCCGGTCTGCACAAATTTCTGGCCTCTCAATACCATATAGGCATTTCGAAGCTCCTGGTAGGATTGACCTTCACGGGTACCGTATTTCTCCAGAAGTCCATCCATCAGGTTGTCTGCCATTTCAATTCTCGAAACACCATAAGCAACCGGATCGGAAGACATATCTCCAACCATGACCCTTGGATCAATCGCTTTACCGGGAGATCGCATATCATCGGCATCGTTACCGAAAGCAAGCTCAGGTTCTGTAGAACGTGACAAAATAGATTGTAACCGCTCCTCTTCTCTTTCCGGATTATCAACTGCCGGTGAATATCCAAATTCAATGGCCCAAACATCATAAGGCCCGGGCTTGATGTCGTAATATCGTCCCTGGTTATCGCGATCGGGATTTACATTTACAGATGAATAATCCATCACCGAACCGGTTAACCCTATTGTATTTGCCAGCTCTTCACTATGAATATCTTCCGGTGAATGGAGTGTACTGGCCTGCATATTATGATTTAATCCCAAAGTGTGGCCCAGTTCGTGCAGAATCAGCATCGTCAGGGCTTCGTGTGTGTAATCTTCCAGTTCTTCATCTGCGGCACCCATCACCCGGAGTGCATGAGTTCCAAACAGATTATTATGCTGCATGTGGCGGCCAAAAGAACAATACACCGGATTCATGGATTCATTCAATGTATCCGTTGAAGTCATCGTTTCAGTAAATATATCTTCGGTGCGAACCTGGTTTGAAAAGAAGACCCACTCGAGCATAATATCGGCTCCCAGTAT
>JBBDMD010000229.1:0-1727 GCA_040878515.1 Balneolaceae bacterium
GGTACGATTTATGAAACTTTTTAACGAAACGATTTTTTACTCTACCCGGATTTTTTAATTAATATTTTCAATGCATTTATTTGCTGCTTCTTTTGAAAGGAAACATTGCGGGTTTAACCGTCAACTCATCCCTGCCATGACTCTAGTAGTGAATAAAATTTTCCCCATCCATACTGCCGGCTATCTTTTTTAAATGATGATAAAGAATAACCTGGCCGTAGGAGTCAAGCGCACAATAGCGTCTCAGCAATGTTGGAATTAATTCCCTTTCATCATCAGAGACCCTGCCGCTTTTTAAAGCCAGGTACGCATTCATGGCTTCCGACCCATCCAATATGTTGGATTCAGAGTTTTGAATCCGGCGGTAGGGGTTTATTCGTTCACCATTTACATTTTCCAGTAAATCCATTTTCAAACCTGCAAGATCTACCTGATAACTGTCAGCTGTTTCCTCACTTTCAATATAATTGAGAATCCCGTTCATCACATCTTTTAATCCTAACCCGCCCTGGATAAAACTGTTGAAGTAATACTGACTCACAAGTTTACTCAGGTCAAAAAATCGATGGGCATCTTTGCCATTTTGAGACATCCTGATTCGATTCAGAATATCCAGTTCATCTTCATGAATCATTGAATTTTTATCGAATTCACGGATTAAATTATTAATGGCCTGAACTTCAAATGGAGAGTACTGTATAATGGTTCCTTCAAATATACCGTCTATACCGGCCAGGTTGTGCACAAAATCCCTGTGCGGATATGCACTACCCGGCTTGTCATCAAGCCATTCGTAGTGTGTCAAATTCCCCTCCGAATCCATTGTATGACAGGAAAATTGGAAATAGACGGATTGATAGGGTCCTCCATGCCGGTTCATAGGCAGCGCAAATGTGGACGCTTCAAAATCAATAAAATGCAGGGGGAATGTAAGCTGATTCAGGGAGTTCAACCCTTTTTTAGCCCAAATCTTTGGCACAGAATTCCCCTTTGCCTTAAGTAGTTGCAGATATCTTCTCTGCTGGATCGTTATTGTATTACCGATACTCTTTTTGATTTGATCAAATGCAGCAAAATGATCCGGTACAGGAATCTGCTCCTGGAAATAGTATCCATTTTCCGATTCATTCTCATTTCCGTGGCCTATTAAATCATAAACGTGTTGATCTGCGTTTTTGATGGTCGGTTCAACAAAAAAACGGCTCCAGCATCCCGGCGCTTCAATTTCATTTTTTTTTCTGAACAGACAATGATTGCACTCACTGTGAATCGATACATCAAGCCGGTCAGGATCCTGTTTTTGAAGGTCCTCAACTTTAAGTAATGCCTCAGTGACTGAACTTCCTGTAAAATGTGAGTGTGAAACAATACCGGGTATGGATGATAAAACCTGATGAACGCCTTCAGTTGCACCAACCCTGGCAAACAAATTATTTAAATCACTTTGAACTTCAGGGTTATTACTGTCTTCAACAGCCTTACTGAATAGTTCATCGGTGGATGAGATAAATCCACGCTCAGGAAAATAAAAATGTACATTTATCGAATAATCCGGCATGACATTCTTAAGTATTTGCAGCCTGTAGGATGCTTTTAACAGATAAATAGCAGATTGTTTACTTCGTCCGGCAGTGTTAATATGATCAGATTGGGATCGTTTTCGTAGTTTTCCATGTATTTGAACAATCGTAAATTCACTCCCGTTTTTCACCAAAATAGGAATTCGG
>JBBDMD010000229.1:1827-9728 GCA_040878515.1 Balneolaceae bacterium
GGACATGATATGGTCTGATGGAAAAGGTTGTCGTTTATAATAATCTTTGACCTGTTCTTTACCTTCATTCAATAACATTTACTTCTGGTGCGAGCTTTATCCCGAACTTTTTGGATACATCAGACTGAATTTTCATTGCGTGATCATATATTTCTCTACCTGTAGCATTCCCATGATTTACAATAACCAGAGCCTGGTTTTCGTAGGTACCTACATTTCCTACCCTTCTTCCTTTCCATCCGGCTTTTTCAATAAGCCATCCTGCAGGAATTTTGACCTCTCCATCATCCATCGGATAAGAAGGAATATCCGGATAACCGGATTTTAATCCCCGGAAAGTTTCCTGATTTACAACCGGATTTTTAAAAAAACTGCCTGCATTTGAAAGTAAGGAAGGATCAGGAAGTTTCGATTTTCTTATTGAAATTACGGCATTATAAACATCATTAATTGAGGGATTTGTAACCTGATGGTCTTCAAAATACTGCTGAAGTGAATAATAACTGTCTGCTATCTGGTGAGGTTTCTTGTCCAGTTTCAAAGTAACCGAGGTAACAATAACTTCTCCTTTTAATTCCCTTTTAAAAATACTGTCGCGGTAGGCGAATTTGCACTCTTCTTTTTGGAAAGTTTCAAATTTTTGATCAGCAATTATATATCCTTCCAGTTCACGAAACACCTGGTCAAGTTCTGTACCATATGCGCCGATGTTTTGAATGGGTGCTGCACCGACAGTTCCGGGAATCAATGCCAGATTTTCAATTCCGCCAAATCCTTTCTCAACACACCAGGATACCAGATGATGCCAGTTTACGCCCCCTCCTGCTTTCACCCAAACATGATTGTGGTTCTCTTTTACGACTTCAATACCGGGTATAGATATTTTTACGACCGGATTTTTGGGATCTCCAAAAAACAGTACATTACTTCCGCCACCCAGTATAACCGGAGTTGTGTTATCAAAAAAACCATTTTCACTCAACTCAGGCAGCTGATCACGATCCGTGATTTCCACAAAAAGGGGTGCAATAGCTTCAACTCCGAGCGTATTATATGATGTGAGGGCTATATTTTTCTGAAGCCTTTTTGATGTGGATAAAAAAGAACTGTCTGAATCCATGTCTGCTATACTTCATTTTGAGATTTAACAGGTACATCCGGTTTGACTCTCAATTTTTTAACTCTGTTATTTTTTACCGAATGAACCGTTAATTCAAGGTTTTTATAGTGTAATCGCTCGCCAACATTGGGAATTCGTTCTGTTAGATGGTATACCAGCCCACCCAGTGTTTCAAACTCGTCATCATCGGCAGTGATGTGAGTGCCAAGAATTTCGTCTACGTCGTCCAGATCTATTTTGGCATCAAAGATATAAACCCCGTTTTTAAATTTAGTGTACAGTTTTTCTTCCTGGTCATCATACTCATCACCAATATCGCCTACAATCTCTTCCAGGATATCATCGAGGGTAACAATTCCTTCCGTACCGCCATATTCATCCACTACAAAGGCAATATGTGTTTTCTCGTGCTGAAAATCTCTCAGGAGATCATCAAGTTTTTTGGTGGCAGGTATAAAAAGGGCTTTACGTGCAATCGTCTTCCAATTCACTGCACTATCAAGCAGATCCGAATTGATATATGGAAGAACATCTTTTGCATAAATGACGCCTAAAATAGTATCGAGATCGTTATCAACCAGGGGCATTCTGGATAAACCCTTTTCTTTTATCAGTTCAATCACTTCTGTAAGTGAAGACTGCAGCGGAACAGAAACAATATTCACACGGGATGTCATAATCTCGCGAACAGTGATATTTCCGAACTCTATCACATTTTCAATAATTTCCCTTTCATCCCCTTTGATAGACCCCTCCTGTTCACTCATTTCGGCCATCGTTTTTAAATCCTGAGCCGTCATTTTGTTATTCGGTTTGGGCAGCTTCTTTTCGAGGCTCATGGTGCTTTCGGCTATCAATTTAGCCACAGGTGCAAACAGAATGAAATGGATGTAGATAAACATCGACATTCCCCTGGATACCTTTAACGGACTGTTAATAGCTATTACTTTTGGTGTAATTTCACTCAAAATCAAAATCATGAATGTCAGTACCACAACCTCGATGGTATAGACAATGGCCAGGGGAAATCCGTAGATAATCGCAATTTTTCCGGAAATTACAGCGGCAAGAACAGAACTTACAATATTGGCAAATGTATTTCCGATCAGAATTGTAGCCAGTAACCTTCGCGGTTTTTGCAGCATCTTAAGAATTCTGGAATCCTGCATTTTATAATCTTCATCACCATTCAGCTGGTCAATCTGATTAACCAATGAAAAGAATGCCACCTCTGAACCTGAATAAAGAGCACTTAAAAGCAGGCCCAATATCATCACACCCACTTCTATAGAGATTTCCGTAAAAGTTAAAGAACCCACCTGCTCAACTGCATTGAGCATAAAATAATTGAATAGAAAGATAATTGGGTTACTCGGAGGTTCGCCTGTTGTTTCCAAGAAGTATTACTTGGTTAATGAATAAAAAAAGGGTGACAATTAAAGTATAACCGTCACCCTGTAAATTTACAAAACTTCTGTTTACGAAGTGGATAAATGTTTAAAACGGCAGATCGTCATCCATATCATCGAAATTGTTATCGATATCGACGGTCTTTGCCACAGGTTTATTGTTGCCTGAATTTGAAGGAGATCCGCTTCCCTGACTGCCGCGGCTGTCCAGCATCTGCATATTCAGTGCTTTAATTTCGGTTGTATAACGCTTCTGACCATCTTTGTCTTCCCATTCGTTGGTCTGAATAGGACCTTCAAAATAGGCTAATGATCCTTTTTTAAGATATTCCTGGCAAATTTCAGCTAACCGTCCCCAGGCTACCACACGATGCCATTCTGTATTTTCCTGAAGTTCTCCGTTTCTGTCTTTATACTTTTCTGTGGTTGCCACACTAAATGTAGCAACCGCAGTATTGGATTGTGTGTACCTTACCTCAGGGTCGGCACCAAGTCTCCCTATTATCATTGCTTTATTTAATGAACTCATATCTAAACCTCATTTTATATTAATGTTCTATATGTAAGAACTTAAAAATTCAAAATCCTTACACTTTTTTTTATCTAAGTGCTTCTTCCAGTTCCAGCGATGCATCACTATTCTCATCTCTGTATTTAATAATCAGCGGGCAGGAAACCGATAACCCCTGCTCTTTAGCCCAAATTGATCCCACAGGACGGGTACCCTGAACAACAATGGCTCCTTCAGGTATAACGGCCCCTTTTCCAAGTTGTTTTTCATGTACACAATCGTATACCGGTACCGATTTAGAGAGTGTGACTCCCGGTGCTATAACTGCTCGTTTTTTCACAATAATGCCTTCCACAATAACAGCGCCGGCGCCAATAAAACAATC
This sequence comes from Balneolaceae bacterium, assembly GCA_040878515.1. Lineage (GTDB taxonomy): Bacteria > Bacteroidota > Rhodothermia > Balneolales > Balneolaceae > Rhodohalobacter. Next base: position 5,253 of record JBBDMD010000229.1, read on the forward strand.
ATCTTCAATCACTACGGGGTTCAGGCCAACCGGTTCAAGTACTCCGCCTATCTGCACACCGGCAGACAGATGTACATTCCTGCCAATTTGTGCACAAGAACCAACCAGTGCGTGGCTATCAATCATTGTGCCATCTCCCACGTAAGCACCAATATTTACATATGCAGGAGGCATCAATATCACATTTTTACCAATATAGGCTCCCCGCCTTACCGAAGATCCCCCGGGTACAAGCCGTACATGATCCTCCGGTTCAAACATTCTCGGAGGCAGATTATCCTTATCCACAAAACCTTCATAGATTCCGCCATAGTTCGTGTTTTTCCCGTCTCTGAAAGCTTCCAGTATTGCTTTTTTTACATCAATATTTGCTTTCCAGGATTCACCATCAGGTTCTGCCGCCCTCACTGTTCCTTCTTCAAGGTCGTCCAGTATTTTTTTCCAGCTCATAATTATTTTTTATTCGAATTATACCAGTTTAAAATTTCAGTATCGATTTCTTTGAAATCCTCAGCCCTTGTCAACTCCTGCTCCGTTAACGGAGGACGCAAAGTTGTGGTTTCAATAATTTTTTTCTGATGCAACATTACCTTTGCAGGTATTGGATTTGATACTGTAAACATTGCTTTCAATGCCCGGTGCCACAACGGAAACAAGCTCTCAGTTTTTTCTTGCATGCAGAGCTCTACATAAAGCCGGGTTGCCTCAGGCCATACATTTGCCGACACTGAAACCAGCCCGTCGCAGCCTAAAGGCACAAAATTGGGCAACATCGCGTCATCACCACTGTAAATTTCTATAGAATTCGATGCGTTCCGATAATTTTTATAATCATGTATAGTACCGCTTGATTCTTTAATGGCCCAGAAGTTTTTATGTGATTCCAAATTTTTCACAACTCTCAGGGGCAGTTCAATTCCGGTACGTGATGGGATATTGTAAATCATACAGGGCTTTTTAGAACTATCCATCAACTCCCTGAACCACAGTTCCTGCCCAACTGGACCAGGCTTTGAATAAAGGGGCGTTACTAGTAAAAATGCATCAATTTGCAAATCATTACAATAGGAGATCCACTCAATTTGATTTTTCAGATTGAATCCCCCCACTCCAGCCATTACCGGTACTGCAAGGTTCATTTCAGAAACTTTTGATACAATTTCCCTTTTCTCTTCATCTTCCAGTGCAAGCCCTTCCCCGGTACTTCCTATTAACAGGATGCCATTCCCGGCCTCTTCCTGTCTTTTGGCAAGTTTTTCAAGATCGGGAAAATGTACCGATCCGTCATTCTTCATAGGAGTTATTAATGCAGTCCAGAGCGAAGTTTTCTTCATATTAATTCCTTGTAAGCTTGATCAAAAATATCAGAAAATGGATAAACACCTGCTGCAATATGCGGATGATCCAGCAGGTAATCGGCAGTCCAGATTGCACCTTCCGCAAACAGATCTCTGCTATGGGCTTCATGTTTTAAATGGATCGATTCGTTTTTGGTTTTAATGTAAAGATTATGAATTCCTTTAACATCCCCCTGCCTGTCGGACGAAATATATGCATCCTGTCCCAACCATTTCTGCCACGCAAGGGCTGTGCCGCTCGGAGCATCTTTCTTATGAAGGTGGTGAACTTCATGAATATGATATTCCGGGCTGGGCAGCATCTCTTTACTTTTGCCCAGAATGTTCAATGTTTTTCTGATCAAGTTCATACCCAGACTGAAATTTGAACCGATCACCCACCGGCAACCGGCATCTTTCACCCGATCGGGCAGGTTTGCAGGCCAGATATATCCGGTGGTACCCCATACAGCAGATAATTTAGCATCAATTAATAACTGTTCAATTTCAACAGCAGCATCGGCCGGAACAAAAACAATGGCCATCTCTGTCTGTTTTAATTTTTCAACTGTCGGAATATTTTCTGAATTGAAAGTAATGGCCCTTTCACCAAGAAGTTCCGCAACAGCACTGCCCGTTTTACCTGTTCCGATAACGGCTATTTTAGATTTCATTTATGCTTCAATTTTTTTAGATATAAATTCCTTGTGTAATACATTTACTGCGTCTTCTGCCTCATTCTGATGTACCAAAAAACAGAGGTTATGAGAACTGGCCCCATGACAGATCGTTCTGATATTAATGTTTTGCAGCAACCCGAATACTGGTCCGCTCAGTCCTGCTGTGGCATGCAGGTTATTTCCAACCAGTGCAATCAGGGAGAGGTTTCTTTCTATTTTCACTTCACAAAAAGTTTGTAATTCATCGATAACATCCTGTGTTAAATGCTGATTGTCCGGAGAATTTACATCCGTATCCAGAGTCAGAGATACGCTAACTTCACTGGTTGTAACAAGATCCACACTAATTTTATGGTCGGATAAAACATGGAACAGCTTGGCCAGAAACCCATGCCGGTGAAGCATATCCAGACTGTGCACCGTAACCAGTGTCTGGTTTCTTCTGAGGCTTATTGCGCGGATCACCGGTTTGCTCTTTGTCTTTTTTACAATCCAGGTTCCTGGTTGTTCCGGCTGCATGCTGGACCCTACATAAACTCTAATGCCTTTACGCATGGCCGGCCGGATAGTAGCCGGATGAAGTACTTTGGCTCCAAAAACGGAAAGTTCAGCCGCTTCATCAAATGAGATTTCTGTTATGGGCCGGGCATCCGGTACAACTCTCGGATCGGTTGTGTAAATAGCAGTCACATCCGTCCAGATTTCCAGCACATCTGCGTCTACGGCTTCTGCAAACAGAGCTGCAGAATAATCACTGCCTCCCCGGCCCAGCGTGGTTGTAAACCCCTGTTCCGAACTCCCAATAAACCCCTGGGTTACGTATCGTTTCTTCTCCGTTAAATCCGTAAAAAATTCTTCTGCATTTTTCCTGATTGCTGTAAGTTCAGGTTCCGCTTTTCCATGATGATTATCAGTGGTGATAATAGTTCTTGCATCAAGCCACCCGATCTGTGCATCATCGCTTTCCCGTAAAATTTCAACAAAAATGACGGATGACAATCTTTCTCCAAATGAGAGAATTTCGTCCCTTAAAGAGGGCGAATCAATTCGACTACCCAGAACAAGTTTCCCGAGATCCTCCAGATACTCTTCTACTTCGGGCAAAACAGATTCCGGGATTTTCAGTTCATTACAAATTGCAATATGTTTATCCCTGATTTGCTGCAAGATCCTCTTCTTCTCTTTTTGTGAGAGTTTGCCTGTCAGCTCAATCAGAAGATTCGTTGTACCGGATGTTGCACTTACAACGATAATTTTTTTATCAGCATCTAAACGTATAATGGATGCACAGCGTCTCATTGCAGTGGCATCAGCCATACTTGTGCCACCAAACTTGGCTACTTTTATCAAATCAGGCATAAAATATTAATTATTAGTTATAGCTTGTAAAGATAGTGAAAAAGCATTTCCAATTCAGAAGAAGTGCACCAAAAAAATGAGAATCAAGAATTGTTGAACCAAATCAATGATTAATTGGGAGTTTCAAAATTAAATCAGATTTTCAGGGGGGCATGAAACTGATTCAATACTGACAAAATAAAATCAAACTGTTCATGAACGAAGCAACCCCTCTGTTTACAAATGATGCTGTTGTGCTTGGTATATTAATGGCTACCCTTGCTTTAATTTTTATAACGGCTAACAGTAAAAATCCGGGCTGGCAAAAATTTTACACTTATGTACCCTCCCTGCTACTTTGTTATTTTATACCCTCCATATACAATTCATCAGGGTTAATCTCCGGTGATGTCTCTAATCTCTATTTTGTTGCTTCACGCTATCTGTTGCCTGCCAGTCTGGTCCTTTTAACTTTGAGTATTGATTTAAAAGGGATCGTAAACCTGGGGCCAAAAGCAGTTATTATGTTTTTTGCCGGAACAGCGGGTATTATGATTGGCGGCCCTGTTGCGATTCTGATTATCTCGGTTATCTCTCCTGACGTACTGGCTGGAGCCGGCCCTGATGAAGTGTGGCGCGGCCTTTCTACAATTGCAGGAAGCTGGATTGGCGGCGGGGCAAACCAGACTGCTATGTTCGAAATATTTGAACCCAGTGCTGAACTGTTCTCGGCAATGGTAACTGTTGATATCCTTGTTGCTAATTTATGGCTGGCATTTCTTCTCTACGGGGCAGGTATCTCGGACCGGATTGACGGGTGGTTTAAAGCCGACTCCTCTGCAATTACAGAAGTCAGAAAAAAGATTGAAAACTACCGGGCTGAAATTGCCAAAATCCCCACACTAACCGATATAACCAGTATCGTGGCCATTGCATTTGTGATTACCGCCATTGGCCATCTCGGGGCTGATATTATTGTTCCGTATATAGAACAGAATGCTCCTTCACTAAGCGATCTCAGCCTGAATTCCAAATTCTTCTGGATCATCGTTATAGCCACTACAGGAGGTTTACTGCTCTCATTTACTCGCGCCAGAAATCTTGAAGGCGCGGGGGCCTCA
>JBBDMD010000230.1:0-9720 GCA_040878515.1 Balneolaceae bacterium
GAGAATGGTCTGAGTTCAGAGGGTTCTTTCGATTTACTTTCCTTATCTGAAATTATAGCTTCCAATAACGATGTGGGCACTGGCCTTTCAATTAAAAGAGCTTCACCATCTTCAGCATCAGATTCTGATAAATCCTTTTTATCCTCAGTCTTTTGATCAGAGGGACGTTGGGTATCGATTTGTTTGTTTTTTCCATTATTCTCTTCGGAGTCCGGAGTTTCATCCAGAATCTGTGTCTGCATTTTTGAATAAGGCCTGTTTACATCCTCCCGGAGTGCTTTATAGGGTTTGAAGACAACCTTGTTCTGGCCGGGGATGGTTAACTCTTCCCCGGTCTGCGGATTTCGGCCCTGGCGTTCACTCATCCATCTTATTTCAAATTTACCAAATCCTGAGATACTGACAGAACCATTTTCTGATAAACCGCTTTCAATAATTCCGGCCAGTTCGTGAATAAAGCTGTTTGTAAATTCCTGGCTCTGCTCAGACTGTTTGGCAATCTGTTCAACAAGCTCTCTGAAGGTAATTTTTTCACTCATCGCTGCTGCCCCCATCCACGAACTTTAACTTCTCTTTTAAGTTGGTTGACGGAGAAAATTCAACAACACGTTTAGGGGGGACCATGATATATGACTTGTGGTGAGGGTTATAGACCTTTTTGATTTCTTTAACTTTTGTTGAAAAAGTACCTAAGTCAGGAATCGAAACTCCATTTCCCTGACTTAATTGACTGGAAAGCACAGAAATCGATTGTTCGAGAAGTTCTTTAGTTCTCGTTTTGGGAAGGTCTGATGTTTCCGCAAGCCGGTCTATGAGGTCGCTGTAGTTCATATATCAATCTTTTAATCACTCAAATAAACGGAAAATTTGCTGAAAAATCCTAAATAACTCATAGATAAATAGATAGTTTCCGGATTATAGTTTTGTAATATCTTTTATATTTTATCAGGAATCCCGAACGATTTTCAATCCTATAACCTTTTAGTATGCATAGTGTTAATTATAAAAGAACAAGTATATGGCAACACCACTCAATGTTTCCCAAAAATTAATTAAGTCCCACCTGGTTGACGGCGAGATGAAACCGGGAGAGGAGATTGGAATCAGGATAGATCAAACTCTTACACAGGATGCCACAGGAACGCTGGTAATGCTGGAACTGGAAGCGATGGAGCTGGAGAAAGCCAAAACGGATTTATCCTGCCAGTATGTTGATCACAATCTGCTGCAGACGGATAATAAGAATCCGGATGATCATTTATTTCTGAAGTCGGCGGCTGAACGATTCGGAATCTGGTACAGCAGGCCCGGTAACGGTGTGAGCCACCCGATACATACTGAGCATTTTGGAATACCGGGTAAAACAATGGCGGGTTCCGACAGTCATACACCTGCAACCGGGTGTATGGGAATGCTTGCCCTGGGTGCCGGCGGACTGGATGTTGCTTTTTCGATTGCCGGTGAACCGATGTATTTGAAAATGCCCAAAGTGCTGGGAGTGAAGGTAACCGGAAAAATGCCCGACTGGGTGAGCGCCAAAGATGTGGTTCTTGAGATGCTCCGGCGCTATGATGTAAAAGGAGCAAGGGGGTACATTATTGAATATTACGGCCCGGGACTTAAAGAGCTGGACACTATGGATCGCCATGTGATTGCCAATATGGGTACCGAAATGGGCGCCACCTCAACTGTGTTTCCATCAGATGATGAAGTAAAGCGGTTTATGAAACAAAATAACCGTGAAGAAGAGTGGCAGGAACTTGTTGCTGACGAAGGGGCAACGTATGATAAACACGAAGAGTTGGTCCTGGATGATGTAGTTCCGCTGATAGCTCTGCCAAGCAGCCCGGGAAATGTTGTTCCGGTTAGTGAAGTAGAAGGTGATGATATTTATCAGGCATATATCGGATCGTCCGCAAATCCGAGTTACCGGGATTTTTGGATGACATCAGAAATCGTCAAAAACCGAAAAGTACATGATGATGTAAGCCTGGATGTAAATCCCACCTCACGTCAGATACTGGAGAATATGGTGAAGAATGGTGTAATGCTGCATTTGATTGAAGCGGGTGCAAGAATACACCAGGCGGGATGTAATGGATGTATTGGAATGGGTCAGGCACCGGCATCGGGTAAAAACAGCCTTCGGACAGTCCCAAGAAATTTCCCTGACCGTTCGGGTACCAAAGAAGATTCAGTATTTCTCTGCAGCCCCGAAACGGCTGCGGCTTCTGCATTAACAGGTAAAATAACTGACCCGAGAAACCTGGAGAAGTTATTTGACATGAAGTATCCAAAATATAAAGAGCCTAAGGATTATATTATCAATAAAGAGATGCTACTGGCCCCGCCCAAAAACGGCGAGAAAAAGGAATTGGTAAAAGGCCCGAATATCTCAACCATGCCGGAATTTGATGAGCTCTCGGATTTTGAGGTACCAGTCGTACTTAAAATGGGAGATAATATTTCAACGGATGGAATACTAAAAGCCGGCGCCGAAGTTCTTCCTTTCAGAAGTAATATTCCTGAAATCAGTAAATTTGCATTTATCGTTATTGATGAAGGTTATTACGACCGCGCAAGTAAAGCAAAAGAAGAGCATGGCGGCCATATCGTAGTTGCCGGCGACAATTATGCCCAGGGTTCCAGCCGGGAGCACGCAGCTATTGCACCCCGATATTTGGGACAGCAAGCTGTATTGGCAAAAAGCTATGCCCGGATAGGCTGGCAAAACCTGATTAACTTTGGTATTGCTCCTCTTGAATTTACAAGTAACGACGATTACGATGATATTGAACAGGGAGATATCATTAAAGTTGAAAATTTACGGGAGCAGCTTAAGAGCGGGGAAAACATAACGATACAAAACAAAACCAGGAATAAAGAATATAAAGTGACTCACACACTGAGCAAGCGTCAGCTCGAATCGTTATTGGATGGTGGAGTGATCAATACATTTAGAAAGAAGAAGAAATAATTAACAAACCCTGAGCATTTATTTTTAGCCGGTTTTCAGGCGGCACACAGATCGTGCGGGGCATCTGCATGATTATGATATGGGTAGCAGAACCCGTATTTTTGGTATCTGTGACCTAACTCATACCATGATTTTTAAAGTTCAATGAGCAAAGAAAAAAACGTAGTCAATTCTATTAAAAATAATAATAACGCTGATGATTATGGAGATAATCATGTAGCTACTTCTATTCAAACACCACTCAGAGATGATGCATTTGATTTGAATGATCAGGAAAAAATAGAAAAAATTGAGCATCATTTTGCGAAAATAATGGAGGCTCTGGGGCTTGACCTGAATGATGAAAGCCTGAGCGGTACTCCGCACAGAGTAGCAAAAATGTATGTTAAGGAAGTTTTCTATGGGTTAGATCCCGCAAACAAACCTGATGCCAAGAAATTTGGAAACAAATACAAGTATGAAGATATGGTTGTTGTGAAAAACAACAATGTAACCTCATTCTGTGAACACCATTTTCTTCCGTTTATTGGGAAAGCACATGTTGCCTATATGACTACAGGTAAAGTGATCGGCTTATCGAAAATAAACAGAATCGTAGACTACTACTCCCGCCGTCCTCAGGTACAGGAGCGTCTTACTCTTCAGATAGCCGATGAACTGCAAAATTCGCTCGAAACCGAAGATATTGCAGTTTGGATAGAGAGCAGGCATTTGTGTGTATCAACCCGAGGTATTGAAGACAGGGAAAGTTCAACCGTTACTGCTGAATACAGGGGAGCATTCCGGCAGGATAAAACTCAGCAGCGATTTATAGATTACATCAATGCAAAAACTGAGATGTAAACCGGAGAACCATTCTTTTATGTCAGAAAAGGCAAATTATCCTCTACACATTTTTAACAGCTTAAGCAGAAAGAAGGAAATTTTTGAACCGATAAAGCCACCCTTTGTTGGTTTGTATGTTTGCGGGCCAACTGTCTATGGTGATCCTCACCTGGGGCATGCAAGGGCGGCAATTACATTCGATGTTGTTTTCAGGTATTTAAAATTTCTTGGGTATAGAGTTCGGTTTGTCAGAAACATTACCGATGTAGGTCACCTGGAGAATGAAATCAGTGAACAGGGAGAAGATAAAATAGCCAAAAAGGCCAGAGTTGAAGAAGTTGAACCCATGGAAGTGGTTCAAAAATATACCATCAGGTATCATAAAGGGATGGACGCGCTCAATTGCCTGCGTCCAAGTATTGAACCCACTGCTTCGGGCCATATTATTGAACAGATTAAACTGGTTGAAAAAATTCTTGAAAACGGGTTAGCGTATAATGTGAACGGGAATATTTATTTCGACCTGGAAAAATACAGGGAAAGCAATAGTTATGGAGATCTTTCAGGAAAAGTTCTGGAAGATTTACAGGCCGGTAGCCGGGATACAGAAGGCCTGGAGGAGAAAAAAAATCCACACGATTTTGCCCTCTGGAAAAAAGCAAAACCAGAACACATCATGCGCTGGGATTCACCATGGGGAGAAGGTTTCCCGGGATGGCACCTTGAATGCACTACAATGAGTACCAAGTATCTGGGGAAGAAATTTGATATTCATGGCGGAGGATTGGATTTACAATTTCCTCATCATGAAGCAGAAATTGCTCAAAGCCGCGGTGCTCACGGCGAAGATCCTGTAAAATACTGGATGCATAACAATATGGTGACCATCGACGGTGCTAAAATGAGTAAAAGTGCCGGTAATTTTATTAATCTAGAGGATCTTTTTGATGGAAATCACGAGCTGATCGAAAAAGGGTTCAGCCCGATGGTGGTTCGGTTTTTAATGCTGCAGTCGCATTACAGAAGCAAGATCGATTTTTCGAATGATGCACTTGTAGCAGCTGAAAAAGGTTACCAAAAACTGATGAATGCTGTAAACCTGCTGGATAAGATTGACAGGCCCGGTAAAGATTCGGACTGCGAAAAAGATGAAGAGATATTTTCGCTGATTGAAAGCTGCCATGCAGCCATCAGTGATGATTTTAATACTGCACGGGTGTTAGCTGCGTTATTTGATATTACCTCAATCATCAATGCACTGTACAATAAGCAGATAGATAAGGAAGATGTTTCATTAGCCGCATTTACGGCTATGAGTAAAGTAATTGATGATTTTGTATTTAAAATTCTTGGATTAACAGAAGAAACCACAACAAATGACGGCCTGACAGAAGAGCTTGTAAATTTATTGATTGAAATCAGATCGGATGCCAGGGAACGTAAAGAATTTGCCACGTCGGATAAAATCAGGGATGATCTTCAAAAGATAGGAATCCGCTTAAAAGATGATAAAAGTGGTGAAACTACTTTTGAAGTTATTTAGTACCACATTCAGAATATAGGTTTACTGCTATTTTTATGGCTGTTTAAAGGAATATCATTAGAGAATTTTGTAATCCGTGTAATGAATCTTATAAACTCTATTTTAAGTCGGTTGTTTATTTTTTTTGTAAAAGGGTATCAGGTTATCATTTCACCCTGGCTTGGCCCGTCGTGCAGGCATACGCCAACTTGTTCAAATTATATGATTGGAGCAATTAAGGAATGGGGGGCTTTAAAAGGATTTTGGCTGGGATTGAAACGGATTGTAAAATGTAATCCGTGGGGATCATCGGGTTATGATCCGGTGCCCAAAAAAGGCCGGAATCTATAGTTGGTTTGTATAGTTTGCATTTTTAAACTTGTATAATATTATACTGGCATTCAAATGAATGCAGAATTGCAAAACTAAGAAAATAGTATTTATTAATTTTAAGAATAAAATCAGATAAGTGGACAGTATTGTAAAAAAGCAGTATCCAAAATCCGAAAAAGGGCTCGATGTTACCAAGAAATGTATGAATGAGCTGATTGAAAAGCATGGCTTTGAGGCCGCTAAGACAATTCTTGGCACCTCAGTATGCAGCGATGAAATTGTTCGCTCTTCAATGAATTTCAGAAATTATATCAACAACAAAAATCCATTTTCACTGGGCGGTTTGGGTGGATTTCCATTTTCGGGAATTACCGGTTTTGGTGCATTTGCTGCACATATTCCGGATAACGGATTTGCAATTATTGAATATGGGCCGCATATAGGAGTGTCGAAAACCGGGGTAATCGGGAATGTACAGCGGGTTGGGCAATCACTTGAAACCACCTGCTGCGGGGCATTAAAAGTGTGTGTGAATGATATCACTGAAGAGACTGCCGGATCCCGGGATAATGATCTTGACTATCAGCAGTGGAAACTTGAAGAACAGTTAATGGACCAAAAAGACCGGATTAAAAAAAGCAGTGAACCTCTCATTGAGGCTACTGAAGTGATGTACCAGCAAATTGATTCACGAATAAAGAAATTGCTTCAGTCAACTTCGGCATCGTTTAAGAACAAAAAAGTAGCGTTAATTGGCGGCGTGATTATTAATACGGATTTTGAACTGCCGGATTGGTTTGATTTACGGGAATTTACAGTTAAAACATTTTAAATATTAAAAGCAGTATATCTATGGGTAAGAAACGACAGGACCAAAATAATAAATCGGATCGGGAAGAGTTTGGAGGTACAAATTGGCCCTGGGATAAGAAAAAAAAGGGAAGTCAGAAATCTTCGGAATCCGGTAAAAAGAATCGGAATGAAGAAAGCAGCAAACCTGAAAAAAGAAAGCAGGGTTCTGAATCTCGGGAAAGCAGCCGGCCAGCGAATAAATCACGTTCCGGCGAGCGCGGCAGCGGACGGCCGTCCGTTAAATCCCGGCCCGAAAAACGGGATACAGAAAGGTCAGGAAGCAAATCACGCCCGGATAGGCGTGGTAAGCCTGAACCATTTGCTGATTATTCCAGTCGGGAGTCAAAAAATAAAAGCCGGTCATACCCCAAAAGGGCAAGAAAGTCTGACTCTTCTCCGGGAACTGCAAATAAAGCATCGCAGGAACCCTATTTAAAAGAAACAATCAGGCTGAATAAATATATTGCACATGCCGGACTCTGTTCAAGGCGTGAAGCCGATGAGTATATAGAGCAGGGGAAAGTGAAAGTAAATGGAAAAGTAATCACTGAACTTGGCACAAAAATTAAACAGACGGATGATGTAGTTGTTGAAAAACAAAAGGTAACCCTGGAACCGTTTGTATACTTATTGCTTAATAAAGGAAAGGATACAATAAGTACCACGGATGATGAAAAAGACAGAAATACGGTGATAGATGCAGTTGAAGATGCGACCGGTAACAGGGTTTATCCGGTGGGCAGGCTCGACAGAAACACAATGGGACTTCTTATACTTACAAATGACGGAGACCTGGCACACCGTTTAATGCATCCGAGTTATAAAGTGAAGAAAACATACGAAGTAAATGCAAACCGGCCTTTAACGGAGGAGGAAGTTGGAAAACTCAGGGATGGTGTGGAGCTGGAAGACGGCCCGATTGTTCCTCACCAGGTGAAAAGGCATCCGATGGATCCTGCAGTTATAACTATATCAGTTTTTGAAGGCAGAAATCACCTGATACGAAGAATGATCTCCTTTATCGGGGCAGATGTTTCTAAATTGAAACGAGTTCAGTATGCTGGCCTTACAGATAATGACCTGAGGGTTGGCCGCTGGCGTTATTTAAAACAAAAAGAGATCAATGATTTGAGAACACTTGTAAAACTGGATACACTCGATTTCAATAAGGAGGAATCATGAATTTTAGCAGCATAGCCAAGCAGAGCGGAAAAATTATGTCATCCGAGGATCTGCCGATATATTATGATCTCTACGAGCCGGCTTCTACACCGGGTACAATATTTCCAGTAATTTTATTTGTTCATGGTTTTAAAGGATTTAAAGATTGGGGAGCATTCCCTGATGCCTGTGAAGAACTGGCAAGATCAGGGTTTGCTGTTATTGCATTCAACCTCTCATTGAATGGGGTAGGAGAAAACATGCTTGAATTTGATGAACCGGATCTTTTTAAAAGGCAGACATTAAGCCAGGACTTAAGCGATATTGGTTCGGTTATTGAAGCCATTAAAACCAAAAAAATTGAAAGTGATAAGATCGTCCTTGATACGGACCGAATAGGAATTCTGGGGCATTCAAAGGGCGGTCATACAGCTGTTGTTGCTGCAGCAGAGCACTCCGAAATTCAGTGCCTGGTAACATGGTCTGCAGTAGCTGATTACCTGGAGCGATGGGATGACAAGATGGTGAACGACTGGAAGAAAAACGGATTCACGGAAATAAAGAATTCCAGAACCGGCCAGGTTTTAAAGGTAGACAAGATTGTGTATGATGATGCACTTTCAAATGCGGATCGGTTAATGGCTATCAGGAGAATACAGGAAATTCACATTCCGTCGATGTTTATCGCGGGAAAACAGGATGAATCGGTACATCACTCCGATTCCGAAAAAATGTTTCGAAAATCGCCAGCTGATGAAAAGGAAATTCGCCTGATAGAAAATGCCGGGCATACCTTTGAGACTTCCCATCCGTTTACCGATCAAGACTTTCCCGAACAATTTACTGAAGTACTGGATTTTACGGAAGGTTGGTTCCTGGAACATTTAAAGTAAATGTGTGCCCTTATGGTCAGTAAGTATAAACCATACCTGTTCTTACTGGTGTTACTGTTCGCAGGCGGAATACAAACGCTCTCTGGCCAGACGATTGTACTTACAAATGATCCCTATTTCAGAGAAACTGCAAGGAGTGCCATCGACTCTCTGTATAACAGAAATAACGGTGGTGCTGAGAAATTGCTTGAACCCTGGAAGAAAGAGTTTCCCGGCCATCCGGTCTGGGCTTTGTGGGAGGGTATGGAACTATGGTGGGAAGTACTCGATGATCTGTTCGACACATCAAAAGACGAAGAGTTTTTTCATGCCATGAGAAAAGCTGATTATGAAGCCGGTCAACTTTTACGCAATGAACCGGATCATCCTGATGCACTGGTTATCAGAACAGTGGCTAATGGTTATGAAGCACGTCATCATTCAAACCGTGAAGAGTGGTTAACAAGCATGAATATCGGCCGCAGGGCTTACCAGTCTCATCAACGGCTTGTAGAAATTAATCCTGATCTTCCCGATAACTATTTTGCGGAGGGACTGAAACTCTACTATTCGGCTTACCTGCCTGAAGCCTATCCCGTGGTAAGAGCCGTTTCATGGTTTTTGCCCGAAGGTGACAAAGAAGAGGGACTTAAAAATCTTGAATTGGCGGCTGAAAAAGCCATTTTTGCCGGCCCTGAGGCTAAATATTTTTCAGGTAATATTTTACTGAATTATGAGGAAGAGTATCAGCTGGCAAAACTACATTTTCAGGATCTGGTGGATAAATATCCCAATAACGGGTATTACCGGCGCCTCTATATCCGTACACTTTTCCAGCTAAATGAATATTCAGAAACCATAACAGCTTCCGAAAATGCCCTTTCCCATTGGGAGCAGAATCCAGAGCTGCCGGGTAAAGAGGTGATGGAAGAGGAAGTCTATTACTGGATGGGCAGATCAAATTACCACCAGGGGCAGCTTTTCGATGCCAAAGATGCCTTTATTCAATCCATTGAATTGGGTTTAACCCTCCCAAACACGAAAAACAGAAGATTTCATACGCTTTCAGCTTTTTATGCAGGCCGATCTTCTGAAAACCTGAATGATACGGAAGAGGCAAAAAAATATTACGAAATTACACTTGCCCAAAATGAAAGTGAGGATGTGAAAGAAGTGGC